>JALOAG010000004.1:0-52500 GCA_023228875.1 Bacteroidia bacterium
AAATGTTATAAACTATTTTATCTCTTGCTTTCTCGTCAAGCTTATCAAGAAACTCTTTTGCCTCTTCCAAAAACTCAACTCGAAATTTGTAATCTGTCATCCGTTTTAAATTATAAGCAAATTTACATGTTTCTTATTTAGGAAACAAATTTTTTCGTTAAATCTTAATTGTGTTCTTCAATTTCGGGGTTCGATGTTTTGGGAAACGGTTGAAAATGCTGACGCACAACTCATAAATATGCGCAATAATACAATGTTTATTTCAAATATCAACATACTAAGCAAACGGGAATATTCTCTTGATAAACAGGCAATCAGATTAAAACCAATATTACGCATTTTGCATATTATCTTTTCAAAAAGATTGCGTAAGTTTGTATTTTGCGCTGATGCACACCGGGCATCCTGCGTGATAGAAAATTGATTTTGTCATTTTAAATTAATTTAAGTTGTTTTTTGGCATTTTTGCTGGTGTGAACATAGTAAGGAATCCTAACTAAGCAAATTATTTTTTTAAGAAATCTTAATAGAAATTTTTTAAACAGTAGGTAATCTGCAATATATGATTGTCGAATGTGATGAGGAAATTGGCTCTTTGGCAACACTTGGGGAATATATCGTCCTAAAAAAAGTTTACAGGTTAATACTTAGATCCAAAAATAAATTTAAAAATCAAATTTAGTCCTAGAATGACTTTACTTTTCTTGTCCATTTCTAAACGTTTTGGTATAAACCTATTGTAGGACAAGGAAGTATTTAAAGGACAGTCAGAAGCCATTATTTTTTGAATAAACGTACTGCCCAATAATTGCTGGTTAAAAATGTTATTAGCACGATGGTTAAGGTACTTGAAGGCATTAATATCGCACAAACAAGAGGCGATAAAAGTCCTTGTACGGCAAAGTAAATCCCGATAAGATTATAGGTTACAGAGAATGTAAAACATGAGCGAATAATGAACTTATTCTTTTGAGCAAGCGCAATCAATTTGTCAAAATGAGCCAATTGTTTTGCAGATAGGATGGCATCTGCAGCGGGACTGAAATTGTTAATGTTTTCTGCTAAACTGATTCCTACATCACTCTGTTTGAGAGCGACTGCATCATTTAACCCATCGCCAATCATGGCAACAATATTTCCGTTGCGCTGAGCATTTTTTATAAAATTTAATTTGTCATCGGGCTTTTGTTCAAAACGGATATCAGCATTTGTTCCGAAAAGTTGTTCAAAAGTGGCTTTTTGATTGGGTTTGTCTCCTGAAATAAGCGCGAATTTGACTTTGTTTTTGAGGTTCTGAAGCATTTCGGTCATGCCTTTTCTCAAACCCTGTTTAAGCAAAAAATAGCCTCTGTATTGTTTATCAATAAACAGATAGAGCACCGTGCCGGTGTTGTCTTGCGGGAGTGGTTCTGCAAAGTAGGGCATGGTGCCGATTTTTAAAAAGTGACCTTCAACCAAACCTTCTGCGCCCAAGCCGGCAACCTCGTTAAATTGATGTACTTCATGCAGGGGCGTGTCTCCCAATAAATTTCTAATGGGATATTTAATTGATTGCAAACTTGGCTTTGTCAGACTGTTTACCAAGATTTTCTCCAAGTCGCTTAATTCTTTGCCTATGAATGTAGCGGTGATATTGTCATTGGAAGTTAGAGTGCCGGTTTTGTCAAACACCAAGTAATCTATTTTGGCAAGTTTTTCAATGACATAAGCATTCCTCAGATAGAGTCCGTGTTTTCCCAATAATCGTATCAGGTAGCCATTTGTGAATGTATAAGTCAGCAACAGGCCACAAGGACAAGCGATAATCAAAACGGCTGTAACGGCAGTCCAAATCAGCGAAGTGTCATTAAAATACCAGTACACCGCAGCCGCCAGTGCAACGGCAAGCACGACCCATGTAAAATTACGCCCTAACTTATGTACAAAACTGTTTTTGTTTTCGTCAATTTCTTTGGAATCGGCACCTGCATTTTTATTCCATAAACCGGTAAGATAGCTTTGGGCAACGGGTTTTGAAGTTACAACTTCAATAGCACCCCCCAATTGTCTTCCTCCGGCATAAACCAGTTCTCCAATTTCTTTTGCAACAGGTATGGATTCACCGGTTACAAAACTATAATCAATTTCAGCCCGTCCTTTAGACACTATGCCGTCTGCCGGCAACAATTCGTTGCTGTGTACCAATAGAACATCTCCGGTTTGAATTTCAGGTAAGGGCTTGGGGGTTTCTTTGCCCTCTTTGAGCACTGTGGCAGAAATAGGAAAATAATCCGTGTAATCTCTGTTAAATGATAGTTGTCCGTATGTTTTGTCTTGGATTGCTCTGCCAATCAGCATAAAAAATACTATACCCGTCATGGAATCAAAATAGCCGGACGTGTGATATACAAACACATCTACAATGCTCCTCACAAAAGTTACCAAAATTGCTAACGCAACCGGAATATCAATGTTGAGGTGCTTGTGTTTTATCCCTTTCCATGCTGAATTAAAATAGATTTGAGCACTATAGAAAAATACAGGGATGGCTAATGCGAAACTCAAATACCTGAAGATTATTGCCAGATAAGCCTCTTGCTGTAAATCATTTGAGAAATATTCAGGCACACTCAACAGCATGATATTGCCAAATGCGAAGCCTGCAATGCCTAATCTGTATATGAGTGATTTGTCAATAGGATTTTTTTTCTTTTCTAATTGTTGCAAGCTGATATGTGGCTCATAGCCAATATCTTCAAGCGTTTCCACAACTTTTCTGAGATTCGTTTCTTGCTCGTTGAAAACAATTGAAACCTCTTTTTTCAAGAATTGCACATCTGTTCTGATAATGCCTTTGTGCAGTAAATGTAAGTTTTCCAATAAATAAAGACAAGAGCTGCAATGGATAACAGGGATATAAAACGTAATGTAAGATTTTCCTTCATTGCTGAATTCAATCAAGGATTGTTGCACCTTTTCATCTTCTAAAAAAGCAAACTTGTTCTTTCTAGCTGTGTTTCTGCGGTTGATTCCTGATTGCTCATTCAGAGTATAGTAGTTACAGAGTCCTGCATCGTTCAGTAACTGAAAAACAGTCATACATCCGTAACAACAGAAGTATTTTTCTTCAATATGTAAGGACTTATCCGGACAAACTTCTCCGCAATGATAGCAGTGTAGAGTGTCGCTTGAGGTATGGATTTCCTTGTCAATTCTGACTTTATGCAAACTCATTATCAGACAATTTGTTCTTAATCGCTTGTACGATTCTTTCGCGTACAATATTCGTCCAATCTGCCATTAAAAATTCTAATTGAACAAGATCATTCATCACAATTTGTTCAATGGAAGTTAATTCAGAACCGGTATTAAATCCATGCATATTTTGTTTGATTCTCAATAACAAGGTGAGAATGAGATTTTGATAATGATATAATTTGTCAACTGCCGGCTCGGGTAAGGTGAAATCTTTTTCTAAAATTTTCTTTTTTAAGAAAGGGAGAAATACAAAGGACTCTAAACGCATTAATTTTTCACATTCATTTTTCATTTGTATAAATAGAATGCTCAGTGTGTGTTCATTATCAGCATTTGCAAAAAGATCTTCATTTTCTAAAAAAGCGTTGTTGATTGAATTCATTTTGTTGGCTATGTCCACATGCAATCTTTCTGAGACAAAGTCGCAGGTCTCGATAATTGAAAAGGAAATAAAGTTAATAGCAGGATAGCTTTTCATTTCAAAATGAGTTTCGGCAAACTTAGACTGAAGGCTAATGAATTAAAATGATAAAAGTCAGTTTAGGCAAATCATTTGTGTTTGTTAATCTGATATGATAAGTAAAAGAAAGTAAGCATGTTACAAGATTGAATTAACTTGAAAAGCGTATGCTCATCCGCTTACTAAGAAAAAAATGATGAAATAGAATCGCTTAATAAGCAACGTTGGCAGTTTTAACCAACCTGTCTTTATCCACCACTTTAATTTTCTTTCCCACCATGTCAATCATGCCGTCTTTTTTGAATTCTGAGAGAAGTCTGATAGTAGATTCGGTGGCTGTTCCTACGATATTGGCAATTTCTTCCCTTGACAGTTGAACATTAATTGTAGAGCCGTCTTCTTCCGAGCCATAGGTTTCTCTGAGGAATAACAGAGCTTCTGCAAGTCGTTCACGCACGGGCTTTTGTGCCAATTGAACAATTTTGTTTTCCGCGTTGTGCAACTCAGAACTTAACAAACTCAAGAGAGAGAGTGAGAGGTCAGGATCTTTTTTTAAGACATTAAAAAATGTTTCTTTAGGGATAAAACAAACGATGCTGTCTTCTAAAGTGATAGCGGAAGCAGTGTATCTATTTCCACCAAGTAATGCTTTGTATCCAATAATATCCCCGCTTTTGGCAAGTCTTACAATAGTTTCTTTGCCTTCATCACCAATTTGAGAAAGCTTAATTTTCCCTTCGCTGATACAGAATAATCCGTGTGGATGAGCACCTTCATAGAATAAGTATTGCCCCTTTTTATACATAGAGGTAACTTTGCCATCACTGATTTCACTGATATTGTCCCCGCTGGAGTTACAAAATACGGAGTGACTGCGGTGTCCGCAAATGGTGCAATTTTTTGATTTTAATTTCTCATCCATTGTTTCAAAGGTAAATTAAAATTCGTTTTTATGTACGCAAATATAGGTGTTCAAATTGTATTCGTAAGCGATTTAGTTTATTTTCTCAGTATGTGCTATAAAACTGCTCTGAATACGATTGTAATATGAGCCTTCAATGTTTTCAATAGCCCAAAGTGTTTTTTCATGATACGAAATCTTTCTTTCCAGCTTGCCCATTTCTTTTTAGAGGATAAACCACCCAGTTCAAATCCAGAATGTACCAACCAAGAGTTTTTTGTTTTAATATCTTGTTCCAAAATAGTACATAACCAATCATAATCCGCAGCTATTTTCCAAGTTAAATCAAATTCAGGGCAATACGATTTTTTTACAATTACCGATTGATGATTTACAATCATACCTCCTAACATGGATTGTAAGGTTAAATGCTGAGGCAGTTTGCGAGTAGTGTGTTCACTTCGTGTTCCAATATTGCTCCCATCTGGAAGGGTGAGCATGGTTTCTCCAAAAATTAAATCAGCATTTGCAAAATAGGGATTCAGTAGTTGAACAATATTGTCAGCAAAAACAACATCACCGGCATTTAAAAACCAGAGGAAAGTGCCTTTAGCAGCTTTCAGCCCTTTGTTCATGGCATCATATAACCCGCGGTCTTTTTCTGATACCCAATAATCATTTGCGGAAGTATGTTGTTTTATAAATTCTACAGAACCGTCATTGGATTTTCCGTCAATTACGACCCATTGAATCTGATTGCGAGCTGTTTGTGTATTGATAGAATTTGCAGTCTTTTTAAGACCTTCTAAGTTATTCCATGTAACGGTAATGATACTTAACAATACTTCTTTATTGTCTTCTTGAGCGTCCACCGGCAGAGTTTTATGCTTTTTCGTTTGATGCTTTATATCCTTTTATGATTCCCCAAATTACCCATCCGAATGTCATTAGCAATACAAAGATTGAGGAGTAACGGGTTTCAGCAAAAAACACTTTTGCCGGTTTATAGGTGTAAACCATTTCCAAATTTCCTTTGCCGGGCGGAAGTACCGCACCTCTTAATGTGTAATTTACTTTGTAAATTGGAGTCTCCTTGCCGTTCACAAACAGTTTCCAATGGTTGTAATAAACCTCAGAGAAAACAACAAAACGTTGAAACTCACTATTGTAGCTATATCGCAAGGTGTCAGGATGATAAGAATACAAGCTGATTGACTCTTCGGGGTCTTCAATGGCAATATCTTCCGAAACCTGTAATGTTTGGTTGTTGATATTGATAACCACTTGTTTTGCAGGGTCAATATTTTTCAGACTATCCATCTCTTCTCTGTCAGACATGGTTGTAACAATATCATTCACAAACCAGGCATTGCCCAATGCAGTTTCGCGTTTTTGATACATACGTTGGTTGTTTTCCCTGTTTGCACCCATAATGTATTTGCAGTTCAGCATGTCTAATGCTCTTTCTCTTGTAACTTCAGGTACGATATATTCAGAAATGAGATCTTGGTATCTGCTCAATTTGGCTGCATGATATCCTCCGACTAATTTGTGGAAAGCGGCAGCATCATTGGTGTTAAAGGGGTCTCTTGACATATCCATTACACGGTAGTAAGGGTCTGCATCTTTCATAATATCCAAATCTACTTGGTCGGGTTGTGGTTTTTCAAAACCGGATGTAGGGTATTTAAAATCTGCCCATGTGAGATAACGCATATCTACACCCACAAGGTCTATCACCATCAGTGAACCTATGAGTAATATTGAAGTTTGTTTTTTTAGTTTTTCAGTTGCGTAGAACCAAATGACCGCCAATGCTGCAATTATGAAAAAAAGACTACGTAAGCTGTCTGTTAAAACGTAATGAGACCGTGTTTCTTGAATAGATTTAATTAAACCGTAGTTGTCTCCGAAATACTTGTCATCATTTACACCTGTAGTGCCCACCATGGAAGAACCAAATAACATTAGAAAAACAAGCAGCCCGCCTACAACATAAAAAACAGGTAAAACCGTCTTTTTCAAAAACTCTTTATTTATTTTTTGATTGAACAATTCTTTGAGAGCCAATATTGCCAATGAAATAACGGAAACTTGTGCAATTGACAATGCCATCATAGGTGTTCTGAACTTGTTATAAAAAGGCAAATAGTCAAACAAAAAGTTGTTTAACATGGGTAAATTCTTTCCCCAAGACATCATGAAAGACAACAGTGTTATGACAATTAGCACCCACTTAATATCTGATTTGACTAATCTGAATGACAATACAAACAAGAAAATAATAATAGCTCCAAAGTAAACCGGACCTGAGGTGCTGGGCATGGCTCCGTGATAGAGAGGCCATTTCTGTTCAAGAACTTGCGGGCTATTAAAAGTTTTATAAATAGGAGATTTTTCTGTAACCGTTTCTTGGCTGCTGCCACCATATAAACGAGGAACTAATACAGTAAAAGTTTCGCCAATTCCATAACTCCAGCTAAAAGCGTAATCTCTTTCCAAGCCATCATGCTTCTCACCGGCATTGTGTTCACTTAGGGCAGAACCTCCACGCATGGTATTCTTTGAATATTCTTGTGTGGTAACAAGTCTTTGCAAGTTGGACACAACCCCTAATCCACCTCCTATGACAGGCAACAAAGCCAACAATAGAGCAGCTTTAAAGTTTTTGTTCAGTATGTGTTTTACAAAGTAATAAATCCCAAAACAAAACAGGATAATCAAAGTGTAATAAGTGATTTGATAGTGGAAATAATAAGTCTGTAATGCAAAATTGTAAGTAAAAACAACAAAGCCGGCAATAAATTTTTCTTTTGCAATCAGATATAATCCACCCACCACCGCGGGCATCAATGCCATGACGTACACTTTATTAACGTGTGCCGCTTCTATACTTGAAAAAGTAAATGTCATAAACCCATAAGCTAAAGCACCGAACAGAGCCAGCAGCGGATCTACCCTCAAGCATAAAAGAAAGATATAAAACCCTATAAAACACAACAAGAGATTTTGAAATGGAAAAGCTGTATTTTCTGCAAAAGAGATATAAGACATTGTTTGATAAAAATTGGGTGCCGGACCCAGATAAATTAAGTCAGCCGGCATGCCGCTAAAGATTTGATTTGTCCAACCGAGTGCCTCACCTTCTTTTTCATAATACTGTACAGCCTCTGTGGTGGTTAACTTAGATTGCCTAACGTCTTCCATGTTATTTGTTTTGCCATTAAAAGAGGGCAGAAAATAGATATAAGAGATTGCCAGAAAAACACCGATTGCGATAAAGTGTATCTTATATTTCTCAAAAAATGCTTTCATATTCAGGTTTTTTAAGGGTTCAAATATAAGAGAAGAATAGGTTACCCAAATGAGACTTTCTTTTTTCCGGTTTTTGCAAATAGAACTACTTTACTTTTTAATCATCATCTTGTGTAATCATCAAATTAAAGTTCGATTCTGTTTGTTAAATCACTAACTTTGTTCTTATGAAGAATAAAAAGACTTTGGTATTAGGCGCAAGCGAAAAGGTTGAGCGATATGCAAATAAGGCAGTTAGATTATTGCAGGAATATAGACATGATGTTGTTGCAGTGGGTAACAAAGAAGGGGAAATAAATGGGATAAAAATTTCAAAAGAGTTTCCCTCAAATCAGGATATTCATACAGTAACACTTTATCTTTCCGAACAAAATCAAGTCCCTTATTATGACAAGATAATACAACTGAAACCCCAACAGGTAATATTTAATCCCGGAACAGAAAATCCTGACTTTGAAAAGAAGTTAAATGAAAGCGGAATTGAAACAGAAGAAGCTTGTACGCTAGTTCTGTTGCGAACCAACGCTTTTTAATACAATACCCTTCATTACTGATTACTGTAAAAGACATTGGTAGAGTAACAAGTGTCATCAATTTTGATTCCTTCCCAATCCCCTTTTGCGGGCGTAGAAGCACCGGTATCGCCATTCGTGTCTCCACCCCTGCTGTCATCTTTATAGGAAGTAAAGGAAGCAGAAGCATCCGCAGCGAACTGATTGTTGTTTTGCGCTGTAATCATGCTGTTTTTTGTAAATTTCACAGTAACTTTATGTCCAACAACCAACACATCAGAACCACTTAATGCAAGTGTATCATCAATGACATAAGGCGCATTGAGCGAACTCAATCCGACTGTTTTGCCGTTGAGAGGTTCAACTAACAAGAATATGCCATTATATTGATTTGTTTCAGTGGCTTTGTCCGGATTGTTGAACTGGTTGCTTGTGTTTAAGCTATATTGTGTACTGATAAAAATTGGTTTTGTGTTGTCAAAAAAGTAATTGTCTCTCAAGACACTCACATTATCATCTTTCATTGCAGCACCGCTGAAAGCAGCATTGGAATTGATGGTTCCATTTTTAGCACTTGTATGAGCAAAGGTACAGTGGTCAAACGTAAAATCATGTAAATCCCCCACTCCCGGATTGATATAAATCACGCCATTTCCGTCTCCTCCTCCGTATAAGAATTTACAATAAATGAAAGAAGATCCGTGTTGCGCACCGCGCATAGTGATACGCCCCCAATCGCCTTTTGCCGGTTTGGATGCTTTGTTGTCGCCATTGTTGTCTCCACAGTATGAGTCGTCCTTGAACGAAGTGAAGATGATTGGTTTTGTTTTGGTTCCTTCAGCCGTTACTTTGGCATAAATCTCCATTCCACATTTGTTATTTTCAAATTTGATAATAGTACCGGGTTCTATATCTAAGGTGGCATTTATGTCTATCCAACTTCTAATTACATATACCTTGCCTTCTTTCCATAAGGTGGGTGAATTGATGTCTCTGAAAATTTCTATTGTATCGCAACCGATATTTTTTGAAGAAGGTTTTGTGTTTGTATCTTCTTTCTTGTCTTTTTTACAAGCGAAAAGCATGAAACCTAATGTAGCAACCAAGATTCCTAATAGTAATTTGGTATTGATAAATGTTTTCATAAGTTTTGTTAATAAAGCAGTTAAATACTTTGAGTGTGCGAATGTAAATGAAAATTCAATTATTCGATTTTACACAAAAAATATATCCGGATTGCAATATTGAGGACTTTTGTAAAATAGTTTATCGATAAAACAATAAGTAAGTAGTTATAAATCAAACATATTGGAGCATAAATATAATTCAATTTGTGCTCGTTGCTATTGAGAGAAAAACAGAATTCTTACAAGAATCTTTCTTCTACTTTTTGCCAATCAAGCACTTGCCACCAATTCTTTATGTAATCCGGTCTGCGATTTTGGTAATGCAAGTAATAGGCATGTTCCCAAACATCAATACCAATCAAAGGATATCCTTTGTATTCGGATACATCCATCAATGGGTTGTCTTGATTTGGTGTAGAGCAAACTTCAAGTTTACCATTGTTTGAAATTAGCCATGCCCAACCGGAGCCAAAACGTGTTTTCGCTTTTTCCTCAAAGGTAGCCATAAATTTTTCAAAACTTCCAAAATCCTTGTCAATGGCTATTGCTAATTTACCACTGGGACGTGTTTGTGGATTTGGCGACATAATACTCCAAAAGAGTTCATGGTTATAGTGCCCGCCTCCGTTGTTTCTCATTTTTGTAGAGTATTTAGATATGTTTCTTAAAATTTCTTCCAATCCTACGTTGCCGGCAACTTTTTCATCCTTAATCGCTTCTTGTAGGTTTTTTGAATATCCGGCAGCATGCTTTGTATAATGGATTTCCATGGTTTGAGCATCTATATATGGCTCAAGTGCATTATATGAATATGGCAAAGGAGTTTGTCCAAATTCGTTTTGCAGAGAATTAATTTCTAATAAGGTGTCATCTGCACTTACTTCCAATGCAGCAGAACCAATCAAAGTGCCGGCTAAGCCTAATCCTACTATTGCTTTGCCTCCGTTTGTAATAAATTCTCTACGTGTGATTCCTTGTTTTAATTGTTTCATAATTTCTAAATAACTTTTTGAAAGGTCAAAAGTAATCAATCATGATTAACAAGTACATATTAATCCATAAGGATAGGTATTTTTTACACTATTTACTGTAAAACAAGGACTTGGTACGAGCTAAATAGTTTTAACACCATATTGTGTTGCAAGGTTTCGTAGCATATCTTCTGACATGCTGTTCAAATCAAAATCCGGATTCCATCCCCAATCTGTTCTTGCTCTTGAGTCATCAATAATTCTGGGCCAAGAATCAGCAATGGCTTGGCGTTGGTCAGGTTTGTATGAAGTTGTGAAATCAGGGATAAATTTTTGTATCGCAGCAGTAATTTCTTCTGGTGAGAAGCTCATGCCGGCAAGATTATAGCTGGAACGGATATGAATCTTGTCAGCGGGGGCATCCATTAAGCCGAGCGTTGCTTTTAGAGCATCGGGCATATAGAGCATAGGAAGGGTTGTTTTTTCACTTAAAAAACACTCATGATGCTTGGTTTGCAATGCATCGTGATAAATACTAACAGCATAGTCAGTAGTGCCTCCACCCGGAGCAGATTTATAGCCTATTAGTCCAGGATATCGCAAGCTTCTTACATCCAATCCATATCTTCTAAAATAATATTCGCAGTAACGCTCGCCCGCGAGTTTGCTGATTCCATAAACAGTGGTAGGATCCATCACGCAGTATTGAGGTGTATTGTCTCGCGGGGTGTTTGGACCAAAGACAGCAATCGAAGAGGGCCAGTATATTTTAGCTGTTTTGTACTCTAAAGCAGCGTCAAAAACATTAAATAATCCATCCATATTCAGCTCCCAACCAAGTTTGGGTTTCTGTTCAGCAGTTGCACTTAATAAAGCTGCGAGATGATAAACCTGTGTTGGTTTATGTTTTGCGAAAACATTCGCAAGCGCATTTTTATCTAATACATTTAATAATTCAAAAGGTCCCGATTCAAACACCGGGCTGTCGGATTGTCGTATATCGGAGGCTATGACATTGCTGTCTCCATAAATTTTTCTAAGCTCTTCGGTCAATTCTGTTCCTAATTGTCCGCACGCTCCTATTAATAATATTTTTTCTGTGCTCATTGAGTGGGCGAATTTACTTTGTTGTCTTAAATTTTGAAAGGTGTATGTTGTCTTTTTCAATACTTTGTTTTTCAATTTTTGGCTTCATGTTTTTCATTCAGTTTCAAAGCTAAATGAGTCCTATCCATAAAAACTTGAATTGGAAAACAAATACAATAACTAAGAGAAGTATATGCATAAGTTTTCTGTACCATTTGAGTTGATTGTCAACAGTATAATAATGCGCGAGTATAATGCTCAATGGTAACGCACATAACAGACTCTCTTGTAATGGATTTTCGTTTCCTGTAAATGTCAGTAACAAAGCAATGGCAAGATAGAAATAAATTAAGATGATGATTCGTCTGGTTTTAATTGTGTTACGCCAGTAATTGCTTACTATCCTGATAGACGCTAATACCGCTATTAATGTAATGTATGGAAAGGGGGAGTATAATATTTGAAAAAGTATATTCTTGGTGTCAAAAGAAGGAAAGTTCAAATATTCCGGGAAAAACACATCGTTTAATAAATAGTTGAGCACAAATGCAATAAAGATAGGTAAAGCAAAACCAAGTAAAGCTGCCATGATTTCTTTAAACTTAATTGCCCTAAAAAACATGATTCCTATCAACATAAAAACCAACATTACAATGAATGACAAGTTTAACAGAACACAAAATCCCGTTAAAATCCCAGTCAAAAAGATATTATCAAAAGGATAAGGCACTTTGTAGAGTTCGAACAATTTTTGCATGGAAATAATCATCAAAAATGTAACAAGGATGGGAGAACCTAACAGATAATATTCCGGATAAATTGAAGCTATCAAGCAAAAGAAATATGCGCCTAAGAAATTTCTTCTAAACAAGATTTCATGTTGAACCATCATATTGTTGAGGAAAAGAGCAGATAAATAAACAATGCCGGTGCTCAGCAAGAAAGCCACATATTGATTTTGATTTAAAATTGAAAAGATGAAATCTGTATAATTTTGTGCCGTTGGCTGCCATGCTATATCACCCAAATAACCAATCAGAAAGAACACTCTCACACAGATTAAAAAGCCTAAGAGTGCCAAGGGGTTGATTGCCTTTATGTCTGAAAAAAACTTAATCAAGGATTTTGATATGTTATTTTAATGAGAGAATATTCGCGTTCTTTCAGCACCGGCACTACCAATCGATTGTAGCCTATTTGTCTGCCTTCTGTCGGCACAATAAAGGTGTATAGCTCCTCTGCCGGCAACAAGATTTCACTTGTAATATCGCCTTCTTTGGTAATTTTATATTCCAATACATCTCTGGATTTGCTCATCCGATCATTGTAAATGATTGATATATAGTCTGGCATTACGCCTATTAATATTGAACTGAAATATCCGTAATCATCTTGAGAACTCTGTTTCTTATGAATCACTTTGTTCCAACAAATTGAGCCTGCCGTGTCAATACACATAATGATGATTTCATCATAGTTGTAGAGTTTTCGCGAAATAGAAATAGGAGCTCCATTGATCCAGATTTGCTCATAATAAGTGTCGGGAAAATATCGCTCAGCAATCACAATGCTTTTGTTGTCAGTAGTTCTGACGACTTTCTTTATGTAGAAATTATTTAACAAATTTCCTCTTTCCAAGTTCTTTTGTCCAACTACATCACTGACAAAATCTATGGGAATATCCGTAAATGAATTATAGGTGATAGCACCTTTTTCGATATCTATTCCAATTTGAAAAACTCCTTTTTGAAATTGGTTGTGTTCGTAACCAAAGAAACCGGTCAAGAAAACCATTTTCAATGTGTCGTCTTGCACAAAATCAGCTTCTCTCACACGATAGCTTGTTTCTGTGATTGGAATATGGACAAGGGCTGATTGATTTAGATTGCAATACACCAATTCAGTTACCAATTTACCGCTTCCGGCTTTGCTGTCATTGATGTGATGGTTTAAGACAAAATAAAAATTATGGGAATTGTCAATAAATATAGAACCGATATCTTCCTCATTAAAATCAAAGGCAAGGGTGAACTTTTTTGATTCAATTAAGTCTAATGCTGCATTATATACCTTATAAAAAATTTCCTTGCCATTACCGCCTTGTTTGTCAATAAAACCCAAAACTCCCATAAAATTGTTGTCAGCTGACCCTTTTAATTTGAAAAAATAATCTTGAGAGCGCGAGACAACGTCCAAAGTCAATAAGGGCAATGTTTTAGAAAATTCATTAAGGTTTTCATCAATCAAATAGCCTGTTACCGATTGTGCTCCCGACTTTCGTTGGGTTGGAAGCATGGCAAAGAAAACATCATTCTCAAAAATATGTAAGCGTGCTAATCTTTGCCCGCGAATACGGATACTTTTTTTGTTTTTGAAGAATAAGTTGTGGTTATATTGTTCTATGGCAAAACTTGTAATTTCTTGTTTTCGGCTTGAATGACTCAGCATGTAAATGCCTGAAGTGTTTTCTCCTATAGTTTTAAAATAATAGTTGTTTGAATTTGAACGGGGATCTTCTCCCCATGTAACTTCTTGCGCCTTGATAGCACAAGGAAGTACAAAGGAGGCATAGAGCAAAACGATATGAAACAAGCCCTTTTTCATTTTATCGTTAATCTGTGCACAAAGGTTATGCTATTTTGTGATTACAACTAATTTTTCAAAACCTATCGCTTTGTCATTTACAAAATATCTTACAATATAGTTCCCGATAGCATAGTCAGTGGTTGAAAACGTAAATCTGTATTCCCCCGGAAATAATACGTCTTTGAATAGTTCTTTTATCATTTTGCCATTCATATCAAAAATCTTAACACTGTATTCACCCGCATCTGTAGCCACAAAATTAAAGGTAACACTTTGTGCCGGTTCAACTGTGGGATTAGGAAAGAGTTTTGTTTCACCAAATGTAGGCTCTTTGGCATCTTGGCTCACAATTTTTGCATTCCAGTTTTTCCAATGCCGAGGGACTGCAGAATTGGGTGTATATGCTCCGTAAGAGCCCATAATCCATATTTCGGGACGTTCTGCATTGTGTTTCTTGCTTATGCCCGAATAATCACCCCAGCGTGTTTGATTGTTTTGAGAGTATATATTTACAAAACTTTCACCTGTTTTCACTTCAACCGGTGCACTAAACTGCATCTCTTTGTTACATGTCAAAACTCCAATGTCAGGATATTTGACAGCACTCGAAGAGGTAAATATGATTAAGGCTGTGGGATTTGTCTTATCGTTTGAAAAGGGTGCTATTGCAGCAAATGAAAAATCGGTCCCATTTTCTTTATAATGTCCGGTTTGAACCAACTTTGTTTTGGTATCAATGCGAGCATAATAAATACAGGAAAAGCTCTCGCCTGCCGGTCTTGCATTCCAAACGCAATGAATGATACCTTCCTGAATATAAGCATTTTTCATTCTTGAATCTCCCGAAATGAGTCTAATAGGTGAAGCTCCTGAACCACCTGAATACTGAGAACTTAGATTTTCTTGAATAAAAAATGGAACATTGACTGCGCTTACTTCTAACGAAGGATTCTTATCTAAAGGGGCGGTAATTCGATAGACGAAGATATCAGTTCCACTATATGAGTTGGTATTCACAAACCACATATCTTCTGCTTCATCTTGAGCAAAGCCACTGTAAGCAGGCACCATAGTAAAGGGCAAGTCGCCTTTGCTGTTTTCTAATTTACCACTCGAACGAGTTGCTCCTCCCCAAACTTTAGTTCCAATATTGTTTGTACCGGCATAACCTCCTTGTTTGTCAATTTGGAATATGACTATATTGCTGTAGTTGCGATCATTTGTGAATAAATTGCCCGTGATGAATAATTCATTTTTGTTGATACCTATATTAGGGTAGTCAAACCACAAATCATTGCCAAACGGATTCCCACTTAACTTATAAAAATGCCAACCGTCCAAATCAGGACGATTTGATTTGGAGAAACATACCAGTACTTTAGAGGTTGTGGATGTAGAGCCATGCAAAACCACCAATATGAAACGGTCATTATCAGGGTCGTAAAACACACGCGGATCATAAATAATACCCGTTAAACTGTTGTCGCCAAAATATGTCCTGTTCATCACCCTGTACAATAAATTATTTCCCAGAGTGTCTGAGATTAATATGTTGGTATTAATAACACTGACTATGATTCCATTGTTCGAAATGGCTATATGATTATCCATGGGTGTGGAACCCGAAAAAGGATTGGATTCGTAGCCAAACGCGACTTTTAAACTATCCACAAGCGTGTTTTGCCTTCTGTTGTTTCTCTGCGCAATGGCTTGTGATATACTGTCTTTTTTTGCAATATGTTCCCAGTCAGGACCGGTTTTAGAAATGCTTGGATTTACTCTTCTAACAGATACATGTTGAGGGTCAAACGGATAAATACCTGCGGTTCCTACTTTCTCTGTCAATAGATTCGTAGCGCCTGCATCCAACTTTTTGAATGGTTGTAAGGTGCTAATGGTATCTTGTGCAAATAGTAAAGAGCGAAAAGTCAGAAATATCAGTAGAAGTGCTAAACCTTGTAATTTTGTAAAAGCAGAAATTCTCATATCTATCGGGGCAGCAAATTTAATAGGAAACTAACGGAGTTGAGTGTAGTTCTACCAACAAGTAACAATAATTCGTTAAACCAATTTTATTTTTACGACTTTTGCAATTCGAAAATTCAATCTGTTGAAGTCAAAAACCTTTTCTACTGCTGTTGTTCAAGAGAAAGCAATCCTTGTGGGCGTATCCTATAAAGTCCCGATTGGTGTTGGCGAAAAAGTGAAATACAGCGATAACTACTTAGATGAGCTTGAATCATTGGTGTTAACAGCAGGTGCAGCCACCGTTGGACGTGTGATGCAAAGATTGGAATATCCAGACCCCAGAACTTTTATAGGTAAAGGTAAACTGGAAGAATTAATCAACCTAAAGGAAATCCACCAGCCTGACATGATTGTCTTTGATGAAGAACTGTCTCCGTCTCAAATTCGTAATCTTGGAGAGGAACTTAAAGATGTAAAAATCATTGACCGAAGCGCGTTAATACTTGATATTTTTGCTAAAAATGCTAAAACTGCACAAGCAAAAATGCAGGTTGATTTAGCCCAATGTAAATATCTCCTTCCTCGACTCACAAGAATGTGGACTCACTTACAAAAACAAAAAGGTGGAGTGGGAATGAGAGGTCCCGGAGAGAAAGAGATTGAAACTGACAGAAGGGTAATTAGGGATAACATTACCCGTCTTACTGACAAATTAAAGGAAATTGAAAAGCAAGGTATTGTCCAAAGGAAGAATAGAGGCGCTATGAAACGATTTGCATTGGTGGGATATACTAATGCGGGCAAATCTACCATTATGAATTTGTTGGCCGGAGAAAAACTTCTTGCAGAGGACAAGCTTTTTGCAACGCTTGATGCAACGGTGCGCAAAGTCTATCTGCCTAATCCGGATGAAACTAAACAGGGTGTTACTTTCTTGTTATCAGATACAGTTGGTTTTATTCGCAAACTGCCCACGCTATTGATTGAGAGTTTCAAATCTACCTTGGCAGAGGCGATTGAGGCAGATGTATTGATTCATGTTGCTGATTTTTCACACCCTCAACTGGAAGAGCACATCCAAATTGTTAAAAATACGCTCCATGAAATTGGCATGGGAAACAAGCCCGTTATTTTAGTATTTAACAAAGTTGATAAATACCTTGAGGATTATGAACTTTCAAGAGACAAAAATTTTGACCCGCCCATGGACTTAGATAAACTAAAGAAGGCGTGGATTGCAAAAGAAAACACCCCCGTAGTGCTAATTTCGGCTACCCAAAAAGAAAATATTGACGAGCTGAAAAATAGAATCTTCGCTTATTTATAGTCTCTATTTCACAACCAAATATTGGCTTGTATAGTTTTCTAAACAACCAAGACAAATTTAATATTCAGATAATCAACAAGTTACAAACCTGTGATTGTTTTTGTCCTTGTGTTGTATATAATGTTGGCAAAACCATTGACATTACAACACTTTTCGAGTGTAAATATCTCTCTATTTTCGCTTCCTGAAAAATTTTATTTCAGACTTGCAAACGGAAGCATTCATTCATCAAGAGTTCAACAAACAATTTGCCTATCTAAAACAATTGTATGAGAACTTGCCCCTTTCTGAAAAAGAAAAATCAAAATGGGTTGAACTCCGTAGAGGCAAGAAAATCCTTTCTCTGATTGCATTGCATAACCCAGGTTTAAGAGATAGTCTTCAACAATATACCATTAATACTAACCGTGAAGAAACAATCCCTGTTAGTAGGGAAAGCCAGACTTTTGAAACATTATTGGGTAATCTGAATAATTTCATTAACCAAAATAAGCACTCTGATTTTGTAGAGTTTCTGAATTTGGGCAAGAGAAGCAGTGTCGCAACGACCCTGAATTTGTTTAGCATAGCAAATGAAGAACAGTGTAATACTCAACTTGGAACTGATGATGTAACTTTTATCCAAGAAATAGAGAATAAAACAAAGGAACCAATAGCAATTGCAGACAAAACATGGTTATCCTTTCTTGTATTTAAACAATTGATTGCAAACAAAACGGGTATTAATAAATATGGATGTTTATTTGCAGAATTCATTCTAAAGAATGAAGAGAAAAATTTGCTCAATTTCCCTTTATTAGTATGGGAATCATTTAATAAGGTAAAGTCAAGCAAAGAGAAGTCTTTTGCAGGTAAAAGGTTTGGAAGCATTAGTTTTAATGACATCACCCAAGATATTTTTTTGGAAACTGCTGTAAGATTGATAGAGGGCAATATTCACAATCTTCTCAATTATTTTAGAACAAAAATCAAGATTGAAAGTCAAGATGTTGAATCCAAGATTAGGATTAATTTTATGATTGATAGGGCGTTTCAATTACCTGAAAAAATCTATCAGAATGGATTCTCCAAAACTCATCATTTACTCAAAACCCTCTGTATGAATGGTGGATTAAGAAAAGAAGACGTGAAATCAGAAGGAGGGTTGTTGTTGGCAGAGCTGTTGGAATCCGAATCTTTTTTAGTTCAAACACAAAATACAAAAATGGAATGGGTTGTCAATGTTAGTTATGGAGCAAAACCATGCAGGTTCAGTCAGTTCAATAATATTGACATAATGATACAGAAAGGGCAGGAGCGGGATGTTGAATTTTCCGATAAAGAAGGACTAAATCTAACCGAATTGGCGTTTGAAAGCAGTCGGCTTTAGGCAGGCAATTGTTGCAAACAATATATGTTAATTGAAAAGTAGAATCTGCGAGAAGATACCGTTTAAGAATTATAGTTCATCTTCATTAAAGAAGTAGTCATCTTGGGTGGGGTAATCACTCCAAATTTCTTCAATACTCTCATAAGGCTCGCCATCATCTTCAAGCTCTTGAAGATTTTCTACCACTTCCATAGGTGCCCCTGAACGGATAGCATAATCAATCAATTCATCTTTTGTAGCAGGCCAAGGCGCATCATCTAAATATGAAACTAATTCTAATGTCCAATACATATTTTTATCCTCGTTTTTGGTTTCGCAAAAGTAAGAAAGTAATTCATAAAAAAAAGTTCGTTTTTTTTATCAGATTAACTAGCTACCTCTACTGCTTTTTATTTACATAGAGAATTGTTTTTTTATTACTTTTGCGGACTAAAGAAAAATAGCCAAGAAACAAATGGCGAATAACTTAGGAAACATTAAAATTAAAGTTCAAATTGCCGGTCGTGCCTATCCTCTTACTGTTGATAGCGCGGACGAAGAAATTGTACGCCTGGCAGCAAAACAGATATCAGAAAAAGTAAATAAGTATTCAAAAGAACTTGCTTTTAAAGATGTGCAAGATTCAATTGCAGTAGTAGCTTTGGATTTTGCAATTTTATATTTGAAACAAAATCATTTAACAAAAATCGAAGGTGATATTACTAATGAAATCAAACAAATGATTGAAAAAGTCGCCTCGGAAGTTTCCTTGCTGGAACGTGAATTCTGATTTTTTCTCCTGTTGTTATTCCATTTCGAAAGCTACTTTTCATAACTAAAATTAATTTAAGAAAAGAAAATGGAAGTATTATTTATTGTGGTAGGTGTAGTCGTTGGGTTGGTAGGAGGCTACATCGTTGCACAAAATGTGTTAAAAAAAGCCACACAAAAAGAGTCTGAAAGGATTATTGAAGATGCCAAGAACAAAGGTGAATCAATCAAACAGCAAAGAATTTTAGAGGCAAAAGAAAAGTTTATGCAGCTAAAGTCGGAACACGACAAAGAAATTTCAAGAAGAAACAATGAAATTGCTCAAAATGAAAATCGCCTCAGACAAAAAGAACAATCACTTGACTCAAAAATTGGAAACAACAAACGTAAAGAAGAAGAGTTAGAACGTTCTAAAGCTGAAATGGCAGAACAGATTGAAGCGCTGAAAGTTAAAAATCAAGAAATTGATAAATTAAGAAAAACCCAATTAAATCAACTGGAAACAATTGCCGGATTGAGCATTGAAGAAGCAAAAGCCCAAATGATTGAGGCAGTAAAAGCAGAAGCGCATACCGATGCAATTGTTCAAAGTAGAATCATTGTTGAAGAGGCAAAACTTACTGCTACTAAAGAGGCAAAGAGAATAGTATTGCAGACCATTCAGCGAACCGCTGCTGAACAAGCCATTGAAAACACTATAACTGTTTTTAACCTTGAAAATGACGAGGTAAAAGGTAGAATCATTGGAAGAGAGGGAAGAAATATTCGTGCTTTAGAAGCGGCTACAGGTATTGAAATCATTGTTGATGATACACCGGAAGCAGTAATATTATCAGGTTTTGACCCTATTCGCAGAGAAATTGCCAGATTGGCTTTACATCGCTTGGTTGCAGATGGACGCATGCACCCTGCCAGAATCGAAGAAGTGGTTGAAAAAACACGCAAAGACATTGAGCAGGAAGTGATTGAAATAGGTCAGCGAACTGTAGTAGATTTGGGAATTAGTGGCTTGCATCCTGAACTTGTGCGTATGGTCGGAAGAATGAGATACCGCTCATCTTATGGTCAAAACTTGCTCAAGCACTCCCGCGAAGTAGCTAACTTGTGTGCAACAATGGCTGCCGAAATGGGCTTAAATGTAAAACTTGCAAAAAGAGCAGGACTGCTTCACGATATTGGTAAAGTGCCGGAGGATGATGCAGAGACTCCACACGCGCTTTTAGGAATGAAATTGGCAGAAAAGTTTGGCGAACATCCTGATGTATGTAATGCAATTGGAGCGCACCACGATGAAATTGAAATGACTTGTATGATTGCACCTGTTATTCAGGCGTGTGATGCTATTTCGGGCTCAAGACCGGGTGCCAGAAGAGAAGATACAGAATCTTATATCAAACGTTTGAAAGACCTCGAAAATCTTGCGGTTAGCTTTGATGGTGTTGAAAAAGCATTTGCAATTCAAGCAGGTAGAGAACTGCGCGTAATGGTAGAAAGCGAAAAAGTGAGCGATGCACGAGCAGACGAGCTTTCATTTGAGATAAGTCAAAAAATCATGAAAGAAATGATTTATCCCGGACAAATTAAAATTACAGTTATCAGGGAAAGACGTGCCGTTAATTATGCTAAATAACAATCAATCAAATTAAGATATGACAGAAACAAATGCTCTAAAATCTGTAGCGCTCAACGATGTACACATTGCATTAGGAGCCAAAATGGTCCCATTTGCTGGATATTCAATGCCGCTTCAGTACAGTAATTTAATTCAAGAACACAATGCTGTTCGTAATAGTGTTGGTGTATTCGATGTAAGCCACATGGGAGAATTCATTGTACATGGAGATAATGCTATTAACTTGCTTCAATGGGTTACTTCCAATGATGTTTCTATGTTAGAAGACGGGAAAATCCAATATAGTTGCTTGCCAAATGAACAAGGCGG
Organism: Bacteroidia bacterium; assembly: GCA_023228875.1. Classification (NCBI taxonomy): domain Bacteria; kingdom Pseudomonadati; phylum Bacteroidota; class Bacteroidia; species Bacteroidia bacterium. Next base: position 21,552 of record JALOAG010000004.1, read on the forward strand.
TATCGTAGATGACTTATTGGTTTATAGAATTAATGCAAAAGTTTTCCTTTTGGTTGTCAATGCTTCTAATATGGAGAAAGACTGGAACTGGATAAAAAGTCATAATAAATTTGGTGCTGAGATGGAAGACATTTCAGATAAAACAAGTTTGTTGGCTATTCAAGGGCCTAATGCTCTCAAAGTAATCCAGAAGTTGACCGAAGTTAATTTATCAGAAATTCCTTATTATAATTTTGTTTATGGAACCGTAGCCGGTATTGAGAATGTTTTGATAAGCTGCACAGGTTATACAGGTGCGGGTGGTTTTGAGCTGTATGTGCAGAACCAAGATGTAAAGAAACTTTGGGATGCTGTCTTTGAAGCAGGGAAAGAGTTTAATATTTTACCTTGTGGTTTAGGTTCAAGAGATACCTTAAGATTGGAAAAAGGGTTCTGCTTGTATGGAAATGATATTAACGATACTACATCGCCAATTGAAGCCGGATTAGGATGGATTACTAAATTCTCTAAAGACTTTATTAATAAAGCATATCATGAAAAGATTAAAACCGAAGGTGTAAGCAAAAAACTTGTGGGTTTTGAGATGATTGACAAAGGCATTCCGCGCCATGATTATCCTGTTAAAAATGTTGCTGGAGAAGTGATTGGAAAGGTTACATCAGGAACCCAATCTCCAAGCCTTAACAAAGCAATAGGGTTGGGTTATGTAAATAAAGAATATACAGGTGTTGATACTGAAATTTACATTGATATCAGAGACAGACTGTTGAAAGCTAAAGTGGTTAAAATCCCTTTTCTATAAGCATCCAATATTTTTGTATTTCTTTTAACATGCTCGAATAATTAGTTCGAGCATGTTTATTTATGGGAAGTTGGTTGTAAAATAAGAACTTAAAAGTAGTTGACCGAAGTTTAGTTCTTTTGGATTAGGACAAAAAACTTTCCCTATTTTATTACTTTTATCTATGTACCTTTGCTCCATTCATTAAAATGATTTATGGGATTTTCGCTGAATAATATTTTTCAATTCTTAGTTCCTAAAGACAAAAAGTTTTTCCCTTTATTCGAGCAAGCAACTGCAAAACTTGTTACCCTTACTTCCAATCTCAATGATGCTGTTAATGCACCCTTAGAAGAACGCGAGATGCATTTCGAACAGATTGTGGAGTTAGATGCAGAGATTGAAAAAATTACACACAAGACATTGTTAGAACTGAGTAAAAACTTTCTTACTCCTTTTGATAGAGAAGACATTCACTCTTTAATAACTTCTATAGATGGAGTAACAGATTTTATGCATGATTCTGCCAGCAGAATGAAAATGTATCAAATAGAAAAAATCACAAAACCGATCAAAAAGTTGACTGAAATTAATCTTGAAGCTACACAGTTAATAGCTGAATGTGTGCATGATTTGAAAGGACACAGGTTTGAAAGGGTAGCAGTCAATTGCAAAAAAATCAACAAATTAGAATCAAAGGCAGATGTTATTTTTGACAAAGCAATTGCAAAGTTGTTTGAAAATGAAACAGATGCAAAAAAAATCATTCAATATAAAGAGGTATTATCTGCCTTAGAATCCGCAACTGATAAATGCAAAAGCGTTTCAAATGTGATGGAAGCAATCAGTGTCAAATATTCATAATTCGAAATGGATCTCACATTACTGATAATCATCATAGTATTAGCATTTATCTTTGATTACATTAATGGGTTTCATGATGCAGCTAATGCAATAGCCACTATCGTTGCAACTCGTGTACTCACACCTTTTCAGGCAGTTCTTTGGGCTGCTTTTTTTAATTTTGTAGCTTATTTCATTTCACTGTATTGGATTGGTGAATTTAAAATTGGAAACACCATTGCAAAAACCATTCACCCCGAATTTATTACACTTGAGGTAATTCTTGCAGGAATTATTGCAGCAATTGTATGGAATTTGATTACTTGGAAATGGGGAATTCCATCTTCTTCTTCACACACACTCATTGGTGGATTTATGGGTTCTGCACTGACCCATGCTTTTTTATCCGGTGGTAATTTGGAAGCTGTGGTTAATCTGGCAAAAGTGATTCCTATCATTTTGTTTATCTTTCTGGCACCTATAATCGGACTGTTTATAGCATATTTTATTGTGGTGGCAATCATGTGGATATGCAGGAAAACCACTCCTTATAAAGCTGAGAGATGGTTTCACGGACTACAACTTGTATCTTCTGCAATGTTTAGTCTTGGACATGGAGCCAATGATGCGCAAAAAGTTATGGGTATAATCGGGGCTGCTGTTATATACTATCATGTTCAAGGAGGGCATACAGAATGGATAAATGCACCTGATCAATTTGGACATTTTGTTGAAGAATGGGGTTGGGTACCGATTGCCAGTTTTCTTATTATTGGACTTGGTACGATGTCAGGAGGATGGAAAATTGTGAAAACAATGGGTTCTAAGATTACCAAAGTATCATCACTCGAAGGGGTAGGAGCAGAGGTAGCAGGTGCGTTAACTCTCTATCTGTCCGAACATTTTGGAATACCTGTTTCTACTACACATGTTATCACAGGGAGCATTATAGGGGTGGGAGTGACCAAAAGAGTGTCAGCAGTTAGGTGGGGTGTTACAATCAAATTGCTCTGGGCGTGGATATTGACAATTCCGATTTCAGCCATTATTGCCGGTGTTGTGTATATAATTACAACTGCTATAATTTGAGAATTAAGCTTTGTTTGGTTTCTTTAATTCATTAATTATCTTTTCTTTGCAAAAGAAATAGAGTCTTGGAAAAATTAGATTCAAAAAAAATCAAAACCGTTTGTCAACTTAGTTCACTGCATTATGCGCTGGATACACGCATTTTTTATAAATATGCAATCGGATTAAGAGATACATATAATGTAATCGTAGTAGGAATTCATCCAAAACGAGAAATAATTAAAAGAGTTGAAATCGTTCCATTTAGAGAGTTTAGCAGCAGACGATGGAGGGTTTTTACTTCGTGGATACTCATGTTCTTTAAGGCAATACGCCTCAAAGCAGATTTATACCATATCCATGACCCTGAATTAATGCCTTGCGCTCTTTTGTTGAAATTGTTTGGGAAAAAAGTAGTGATGGATGTGCATGAAAATTTTGCTGGTGACATCTTTGACAAAGAATGGGTGCGTAATAAAAAAATAACATTTAAAATTTTTGATTTTGTAGAACGTACAATCTGCAAAAAAACACCGGTTGTATTGGCAGAATCCTCATATTTAAAACGCTATCAAGAATTTGCACCGGATATTACCGTAATCCAAAATTATGTAGAGCCTGAATTTTTCGAACAATTTATTTATAAAGACAAAAATCCATTACACCTATATTATATAGGTATTATTTTAGAAAGTAGATGTATCACAGAAATCATGGATGCAATGTATGTATTACATCAACAAAACTTGCCGGTGCATTTTCATTGCGTAGGTCGGTTGTATTCTAGAATCGAACAAGCAATACATTCGCATCAGGCGTATTCTGCATTAAAAGAATATTTACATTTCTATGGACGCATGAATTTAGAAGAAGGGTATAAAGTATCCATGCAGTGTGGTATTGGCTTATGTCTAATCAAGCCAATGAAAAATTCCATAGAGTCAAAGCCAACCAAGCTTTTTGAATATATGGCATGCGGTATTCCAATAATAACCAGTAATTTTCCTTTATATGTTCAATTAGTTGATGATACACAAACAGGGATTACTGTGAATCCGATTTCAGTTCAAGAGATTGCAAATGCTATAAAAACACTAATTCAAGATAGCACATTGGTAGAAAAATTTGGACATAATGGTCTCATTGTTTCAAAAGAGAAATTTAATTGGGCGGTTGAACACGCAAAATTACTTTCACTTTATGCAAGGATTTTGAATTAAATCATTTTCCGGAGAGCGGTATATGTTCATGTAAGATGTGAAGTTCCCAATACAATGATTTATAACTGCATGAAACCTATATATTTTCAATACTTCAGAGAATATTCACAGGGGTTAAAAGGTTAATCAAAATAAATTTCAAACTTCATTTGTTTAGTATAAATAGTGTTTCTATATTTGCAACCCCAAAAAAATAGGTTAGACGTGAATACCCTGAGCTACAAAACAATATCGGCAAATTCAGCAACAGTAAACAAAAGATGGTTTATTGTAGATGCAGAAGGCCAGAATCTGGGCAGATTATCATCTCAGATTGCAAGTGTTCTAAGAGGCAAGAACAAACCCGATTTCACTCCTCATGTAGATTGTGGAGATTATGTAATAGTTATCAATGCAGAGAAGGTTCAGATACCAGACAGCAGATTGACTAAAAAAGAATATATCACACACTCAGGTTATCCGGGAGGACAACGCAGGGTAACCCCACAGCAGCTTTTAAATAAGAAGCCTTTTGCTTTGGTAGAAGAAGCTGTGAGAGGAATGTTGCCCAAAAATAGACTTGGAAGACAAATGTTTCACAACATGTTTGTATATGTAGGTAGTGAACATCCACACCAAGCACAAAAACCACAAGAATTAAAATTTGATATTTAATAATGGAAGCAATCAACACCATAGGCAGAAGAAAATCCTCTATTGCAAGGATTTATTTTAAACCCGGTAAAGGAAAGGTTCAGATTAACAGCAAAGAATTAAAAGAGTATTTTCCTGTTGCTACACACCAAAATCTTGTAACACTACCACTTTCTCTACTCAACGCAAACAATACTTATGATATCGAAGTAAATGTTTCAGGCGGTGGTATTACAGGTCAAGCAGATGCTATTAAACTTGCTATCGCAAGGGCATTGTGTGAAGTAGATCCTGAAAATCGTCCGGTTCTCAAACAACACAAACTCCTTACAAGAGACCCTCGTATGGTAGAAAGAAAGAAATTTGGTCAAAAGAAAGCTAGAAAACGCTTCCAGTTCTCTAAACGTTAAGATTATTAAAATGTCAGAAATAAGCACAAAAGAATTATTAGATGCAGGTTGTCATTTTGGACACCTGACCCATAAATGGAGCCCTAAAATGGCACCATACATTTTTATGGAAAAAGATGGTATCCATCTTATAGACCTAAACAAGACCCTTGTTAAAATTGAAGAAGCAAAACAAGTAGTTAAAAGTCTTGTGAAGTCCGGTAGAAAAGTATTGTTTGTTGCTACTAAAAAACAAGCAAAAGAAATTGTTGAACAGGCTGCAAAATCTGTTGATATGCCTTTCGTTACAGAAAGATGGTTAGGTGGTATGCTTACCAACTTCGCTACTGTGAAGAAGTCTATCAAGAAAATGCAGACAATTGAAAAGAACATGAAAGACGGCACTTTTGAAGCATTAGCTAAAAAAGAAAGATTAGTGTTGTCCAGAGAGCACGAAAAACTGTCTAAGTTCTTCAGTGGTATTGAAAATATGCACAAGCTGCCTGCTTTGATTTTTATTGTTGATGTGAAAAAAGAACATATCGCAGTTGCAGAAGCATTGAAACTGAATATTCCTACTATCGGTTTGGTTGATACTAACTCAGACCCTACTAAGATTGACTATGTTATTCCTGCTAATGATGATTCTGCTAATTCAATCCAATTGATCGTGAATCAAATTACTGATACAATTAAAGAAGCATTGCAAGAATACAAAGTAGATAAAGAAGAAGAAGGTGCAAAGAAAAAAGCTGAAAAAGATTCAGCTCAAGAACTCGAAGCAGAAGCATAATTGCCAAGCCAACAGTCAGTATTTTTATATTTCAATTTTATAGTATTAATTTATTTATGACAACGATTAGTGCATCTGATGTAAATAAACTCAGACAAGTAACAGGAGCAGGTATGATGGACTGCAAAAAAGCCCTTGTTGAAGCAGGTGGTGATTTTGATAACGCTATTGAACTCCTAAGAAAAAAAGGACAAAAGATTTCATTAAACAGAGCAGATAGACAAGCACATGAAGGTGCAGTGATTGCGCTGACCTCAGCTGATAATAAATCAGGTGTGATAGTTGAACTTAATTGTGAAACGGATTTTGTTGCAAAAAATCAAGACTTCGTTTCATTTGCTAATGAGATTGCAAACCTTGCACTTACCCAAAAACCCGCTGATATTGCTGCATTAAAAGCTTTAAAAATTGGAAGCCTTACTGTAGAACAAAGAATTATGGATGAGATGGGTAAGACAGGTGAAAAACTTGATATTTCTTCTTACGAAAAATTAGAAGGTGAAAATATTGTTCCCTATATCCACGCAGGCAATAGAATTGGCGTGTTGGTTTCTTTAAATAATACACCTTCATCAGCAAATCAAGTTGCGGGCAAGGACGTAGCAATGCAAATTGCAGCTATGAACCCTATTGCCCTTGATGAAAACTCTGTACCGGATGATGTAAAACAACGCGAAATCAATGTTGGAAAAGAGCAAGCTATTCAAGAAGGGAAGCCTGCTGAAATGGCTGAAAAAATTGCCTTAGGTAGATTGACTAAGTTTTACAAAGAATACACTCTTGTAAACCAAGAATTTGTTAAGGACAGTTCCAAGAATATTAAGAAAATGTTAGCAGACACAGAACAGAACCTTGCTGTTGTTGGGTTTAAGCGTGTCGGATTAGGTGCATAAATATTTTTATAAAACTTGAAAAGCTCCCAAAGGAGCTTTTTTTTTGCCTACACTTTCATTCACATTTTAAAACATGACAAAATTCAATAGAATTCTACTTAAACTCAGCGGAGAATCGCTAATGGGAAAAGAAAAGTTTGGAATTGATCCAACAATCCTTGAACAATATGCCAATGAAGTAAAATCCGTTGTGGACTTAGGTGTTGAAGTTGCCATTGTGATTGGTGGTGGTAACATTTTTAGAGGAGTGCAGGGTGTTCAAAAAGGACTTGCTGACAGAGCACATGCAGATTATATGGGAATGTTGGCAACAGTTATTAATGCTATGGCGCTGCAAGGTGCTTTAGAAAGAATAGGGTTGTCAACCAGATTACAATCTGCAATTAAAATGGAACAGATTTGTGAACCTTTTATACGCAGAAAAGCAATTAGACACTTAGAAAAAGGACGTGTAGTAATATTTGGCGCAGGCACGGGTAATCCATATTTTACAACTGATTCTGCTGCTTCATTAAGAGCAGTTGAAATTGAAGCAGATGTGATTCTCAAAGGTACAAGAGTGGATGGAGTCTATACGGCTGACCCTGAGAAAGATGCCACAGCTACAAAGTTTGATAATATTAGTTTTGCGGAAGTATATAGCAAAGGATTGAATATTATGGACTTGACTGCAATTACACTTTGCAAGGAAAATAACCTTCCAATCTTGGTGTTTGATATGAATAAACCCGGCAATCTGCTGCGCTTGATGAAAGGGGAAAGTGTGGGAACCCTCGTGTCTCAATAATGTCATACCATGTCAGTGATTCAACTGCATGAGTCGTGGCTATCAATGCTGCAATCTGAGTTTGATGCAGATTATATGCATAATCTCAAGTACTTTTTGAAACAAGAAAAAGAATCAGGAAAGGTAGTATATCCACCCGGCAAGCAGATTTTTGAAGCATTAAATGTAACACCATTAGATACGGTGAAAGTGTTGATTTTGGGTCAAGATCCTTATCATGGAGCGGGACAGGCGCATGGACTCAGTTTTTCTGTGCCTGATGGAATAAAAATACCACCTTCTTTACATAATATTTTTAAAGAACTTGGCAATGATTTATACATTAGTTACCCGCGTTCGGGAAACCTCTTACCTTGGGCGAAGCAAGGAGTGTTGCTTCTGAATGCAACATTGACAGTGAGGGCATCTGATGCAGGCTCACATCAAAAAAAAGGATGGGAACAGTTTACTGACAAAATTATCAGTTTGGTGAATGAAAAAAGAGAACATGTTGTCTTTATGCTTTGGGGCAAATTTGCTCAAGATAAAATTACATTAATTGATAGCCAAAAACATTTGATTTTAGCATCCGCACACCCTTCTCCGTTTTCTGCAGAACGTGGTTTCTTTGGTAATAAACATTTTTCCAAAACGAATGAATTTCTTCAAAACAAAGGAATCACGCCTATTGATTGGAAACTCTAATTAATCACTCAAATAATATTTGTCGAAATATGGGAGTATTAATTTAATCGCATATTTTTGCTGTCCCAAACGCTCATATATATACGAAATGTTATCAAGAAAGGTGGAGGGACTGGACCCTGTGAAACCTTGGCAACCTCTTTTTTAAGAACGGTGCTACATTCTACTCAATCTGTTGAGAGAGATAACCCATATTGTTGAGTTTCCCAATACTCTTCTTTATAACATTTCAGAATGAAAAAATTGAAATGGATACAAAAAAGAAGATTGCCGAATTATTAAAACAAAGAATATTAATTCTTGATGGTGCCATGGGTACCATGATTCAACGCTATAAGTTGTCAGAAGAAGACTATCGCGGAGAACGGTTTAAGGACTATCCTCACTCATTGAAGGGCAATAATGATTTGTTGTCCTTAACACAACCGCATATTATTAAAACGATTCATACACAATACTTAGAAGCAGGTTCAGATATTATTGAAACCAATACCTTTTCTTCTACAACTGTGGCTATGGCTGATTTTCGTATGGAAGATTTGGTATATGAACTAAATTATTGTTCCGCCAAATTAGCTCGAGAAGCGTGTGATGAAATGATGCAGAAAACACCTAACAAGCCTCGTTTTGTTGCCGGTTCTATCGGACCTACAAATCGAACGGCTTCTTTGTCGCCAAATGTAAATGACCCGGGATTCAGGGCAATTACTTTTGAAGAATTGCGAACAGCATATAAACAGCAAGCAGTAGCATTGTTGGATGGCGGTGTAGATTTATTGTTGGTTGAAACTGTTTTTGATACTTTAAATGCAAAGGCGGCTTTGTTTGCAATAGACGAAATACAACAGGAGCGAAATCTTGAAATTCCTATCATGGTGAGCGGTACGATTACGGATGCTTCTGGCAGAACATTATCCGGCCAAACAGCAGAGGCTTTTCTTATTTCTTTTTCACATTTAGACTTATTAAGCGTAGGATTTAATTGTGCATTGGGTGCAAAACAACTTACGCCATATTTAGATGCCATTTCCAAAAAGACTTCATTTTATACTTCTGTTTACCCTAATGCAGGATTACCAAATGCTTTTGGACAATATGATGACACCCCTGCCTTGATGCTTGAACAAGTCAAAGAGTATTTAGAAAAGGGTTTGGTAAATATTCTTGGAGGTTGTTGTGGTACCACACCGGAACATATTAGGGCATTTGCAGATTACGTTGCAACAGAACCTTATGCGATTCGCAACCCTGACGAACTGTATGCAGAAAGAAAACAAATGAAACCACTTTGTTTGTCCGGCTTAGAACCATTAGTCATTACCTCAGAATCTAATTTTATTAATGTAGGAGAAAGGACGAATGTAGCCGGTTCTAAACGTTTTCTCAGGTTGATAAAGGAAGAAAATTACACAGAAGCACTCAACATTGCGAGAGAACAAGTGGAGGGAGGAGCACAAATTTTAGATGTCAATATGGATGATGGCTTGCTGGACGGTGTTAATGCAATGACTAAGTTTCTGAACCTGGTTGCTTCCGAGCCTGATATTGCCAAAATACCAATCATGATTGATTCATCAAAATGGGAGATATTAGAAGCGGGTTTGCGCGTTGTGCAAGGAAAATGTGTGGTAAATTCTATTTCTTTGAAAGAAGGTGAGGACAAGTTTATTGAAGAAGCAATAACTATTAAAAGATATGGTGCAGCCATTATTGTGATGGCATTTGATGAAGTCGGACAAGCAGATAACCTACAGAGAAGGATAGAAATTTGCAATCGCTCATATCAGATATTAGTTAATAAGGTTCATTTCCCACCGGAAGATATCATTTTCGATTTAAATATTTTTCCGGTTGCTACCGGTTTAGAAGAACACAGACGCAACGCACTTGATTTTATTGAAGCTACACGATGGGTAAAGAAAAATCTGCCTTATGTTTCAGTCAGTGGAGGTGTTTCTAATGTGTCATTTTCATTTCGAGGGAATGACACAGTTCGAGAGGCAATGCATTCAGTTTTCTTGTATCATGCAATCAAAGCAGGCATGAATATGGGTATTGTCAATCCTTCTTTATTGACTGTTTATGATGAAATTCCCAAAGAATTGTTGACGTTGGTCGAGGATGTTATGCTCAATAGAAGAGAGGATGCTACAGAAAGATTGCTTGAATATTCAGAGAATGTAAAATCGGTCAGAAAAGAAAAAATTGAAGAACAGGAATGGAGAAAAGAAGATTTGCAAAGTCGAATCACACACGCATTAGTAAAAGGGGTTGACAACTATATTATTGAAGATGTAGAAGAAGCAAGGTTGCAATCATCCAAGCCCTTAGATGTTATTGAAATTAATCTGATGACAGGAATGGGTGTGGTAGGTGATTTATTTGGAAGTGGTAAAATGTTTTTACCTCAAGTAGTAAAATCGGCTCGGGTGATGAAGAAGGCTGTAAATTATCTTCAACCTTTTATTGAAGCCGAAAAAGACAACACCAAGCCATCTGCCGGGAAGATTGTTATGGCTACAGTGAAAGGAGATGTACATGATATCGGAAAAAATATTGTTTCTGTTGTGCTGGGTTGCAATAATTATGAGATAGTTGATTTGGGTGTAATGGTTCCTGCTGAAAAGATAATCCAAACTGCAATTGACGAAAATGCTGATGCCATTGGATTGAGTGGTTTGATTACTCCCAGTTTAGATGAGATGGTACATGTAGCGTCAGAATTGGAGAGACAACAACTGCATTTACCTTTGTTAATAGGAGGAGCAACTACCTCCAAAGCCCATACTGCCTTGAAGATTGACCCTGTTTATTCGCGCACTGTTGTGCATGTTAATGATGCATCACGTGCGGTTGGAGTGGTTTCTAATCTTATCAATAATGAAAAGAATGTTGACTATGGAAAAGAAATGAAATTAGAGTATGAGGAGTTTAGGAAACAATTTTTGAACCGTAGGAGTAACAAAGAATTCGTCTCTCTTGAATTTGCAAGAGCAAATAGATACAAACTTAAGTTTGAGCAAGAGAAGATATTCAAACCAAATAAACTTGGCATAACTGTCATTGAGGATCAGGACTTAAATACTTTGTTAGATTTCTTTGATTGGTCTCCCTTTTTTAGAAGTTGGGAGCTTCATGGCAAATTTCCCGATATTTTAAATGATGAAAAGATTGGTAAACAAGCAACAGAAGTTTACCAAGATGCGCAGGCTGTTATCAAAGATATTATTGAAAATAAAAGGTTAAAGGCAAGGGCAATTTTTGGATTGTTCCCGGCTAATTCAATCAATGATGACCTTTATATCAAAGATGAATCAGGGAATAAAATTGCTAAGTTTATTACCTTGCGTCAACAATATAAAAAATCAGACAATCAATACCTTGCATTAGCAGATTTTGTGGCACCTGAGGAATCCGGTATTACAGACTATATGGGCTGTTTTTGTGTGAGTGCCGGATTTGGTACTGAAGAAATAGTTGCCGAATATAAAAACAAGTTGGATGATTACACTGCAATCTTGGTACAGGCGTTAGCAGACCGCTTTGCAGAAGCATTTGCCGAATATTTGCATTTTCAGGTCAGAACAAAATTTTGGGGTTATGTGCCCGAAGAGCAACTAAGCAATGAAGAGATTATTAGCGAGTATTATCAAGGTGTGAGACCTGCACCCGGTTATCCCGCATGTCCCGATCACTTAGATAAGAGAACAATATGGAATTTGATGGGTGTAGAAGAAAAAATAGGAGTAAAATTAACCAAGGGTTTTGCAATGTGGCCCGCAGCCAGTGTCAGCGGCTATTATTTTGCTCATCCTCAAAGTAAATATTTTGGAGTCGGTAAAATCAAACAAGACCAATTTGAGGACTATGTTCAACGTAGAGGTATTTCAGAGGAAGAAGCGGCAAAATGGCTTAATGCAAACTTGGCAGATTAATGTAAGAATTATCAAATGAAAATAACGGATCATATAAAAAATGCTAAAGGGAAAACTCTGTTTTCGGTAGAAGTCGTTCCGCCTACAAAAGGGACAAGCATAGAAGACTTGTACAAAAATATTGACCCTTTGATGGAGTTTAAACCTCCATTCATTGACGTAACCACTTCCAGAGAAGAATATGTTTTTATTGACAGAGGAAACAGTCTGATGGAAAGGAAAATAACCAGAATGAGACCGGGTACTATGGGTATTTGTGCTGCTATACAACACAAGTACAATGTAGATACTGTTCCGCATGTCCTATGTGGGGGTTTTACCAAAGAAGAGACAGAGTACTTGCTCATAGATTGTTTGTACTTAGGGATTGACAATGTGATGGCACTCAGAGGAGATGCTATGAAAGGACAGACACATTTTCAACCAACAGAAGGCGGGCATGTATTTGCAAAGGATTTAGTCATACATATCAATGATTTGTGCGATGGCAAATATTTGAGCGGGGAAGTTACGCATGCTTACGAAAATCGCTTTTGCATTGGTGTTGCAGGTTATCCGGAAAAGCATATTGAAGCCCCTTCGCTTCAGTATGATATCCAAAAACTAAAAGAAAAAGTGGATGCAGGTGCACATTATATTGTTACACAAATGTTTTTTGACAATGCTAAATTCTTTGAATTTGTGCGTGCAGCCAGAGACATAGGGATTCAAGTGCCAATTATTCCCGGAATAAAACCCATTGCTACTAAAACCCATCTTAAAATATTGCCTAAAGTTTTTAAGATTGATTTGCCGGAAGCATTGATTAAAGAGGTTGAAGCGGCCAAAGATAACAATGCAATCAAGCAAATAGGCATTGAATGGGCTATTCAACAATGTAATGAATTGATTAAATTCGGAGTGCCAGTGCTACACTTTTACTCAATGGGCAAAAGTGATAACATAAAGCGTATAGCAGCAACAGTGTTTTAATTGCTTTTGCTATTGTATGCCTCACTGCTGCCGGACCTATTGATTACGCTTGTTAAAGAAGAGATGGTCTAATGAATATTTACCGGATCCTGAGAAAAATAAAGCTACGAAGGTAAATAAGTAAAAGATTCTTGGTTCCATTACTTCAAACGCATCATTGAATGTAAAGGCGTGTAAACCGACTATAACAAGGAAGTTAATAATTAAAACAATGCTTGCGAAGCGTGTACACAGTCCAAAGATTAGTAACAAAGCACAAATAAATTCTGCAAATGCAGCTAAATAAAAAGATGTTGTAGCACCCAATCCGATAGGATCCATGAACTGAATCTCTTGACCGGAAAAAATGGTGGTTATTTTACCCCAACCATGTCCATAAATAAGTGCGAATGCAAAAATGAAGCGGATGAGCAACAGACCTATGTCCTTGCCCGATTTCCACTCTTTTGTTAATGTGTTTAATAAGCTCATGATATTAATGTTGTTGGTTAATGTTACACAAATGTATAACATAAAAAATCATAATAGCTGACATTTTAATTAACCTAACACAATGACAATCTCCTAAACCTATTGGTATATTGGGTTAACGAAGTTTTTCCATTTCTAATACTAGGTCTTTCAGATCTTGTTTCATTAATTTGATAACAGATTCTATTTGATCATACATGTTAGCTCTGTTCTCAAGTTGGTCTGCGGTGTATTTGCCTCCTTCACCAAAGTAAATATCTAAAGAATTTGCTTTTGCTTTTTTAGACAATTGTTTGACTTGCTCAAAACTCATCCAACTTTCTATTATTTGAGTCCGCAATGATTTGTGGTTAGGGATATTAGGATTATGATAGTTTAGATAATACCAAATAGAAGGAGGGCAAATGGTAGAAGTTTTATTGTCATTCCATATATCTCTCAGTATATTGCGTTTATGATGGAATACCACTTTTCTTTCATTTAGTAATAACAAAACACCTAGGGTAGCTTCTGTCAATCCCGTACCGATTCCAATATAATCAGGCCCATCTCCAGAAAGAGAAATAACCCCTGCCGCTACTGCACCTAATGCACCCACTACAATTGCCCCAACTGTCAAACGGGTTTCTGTTTCTTTTTCTTTGCTTTTAATAAATGCAGCAATCTGATTTGCACGTTCTTCTTCACAATCAATTTCAGATGAAACAGCTGAGATTTCCAAAGATGCAAAGTCAATACGCTGATTAACTTTTTGATAAATCTCCAGTAAATCTAATCTGTTTTCAACTGTGGGTGTAATCTTATATTCTTTGATTTTATGAATATAATCCGTGAGCATGTCTGTAATCCCTATGGCATTGGCTATGTTCAAGCTGTTGAAAGTCAATCGTGCTGAAAGTGCTGTGTCTATTTTGATTTCATGAATGGGCTTTGGAATATCATTTAAGGTGTAATGATAGGTGTTTTGTTGGTTGCAATTGCTTCTGTTAAGCTGCGTTTGTAAGTTTTTGTTATTGATTGTTACACATGAACTTAGCAATAGTACATGCAGGAGAATAATAAAAATTCTTATGCTTTGTGATTTCATCAAAAGATAAATATATGCAAATATATAGTTGTAAATATTTGAATAACTAACAATCTCTATGTTTGAGAATTTAGCAAGGTAATTCAGGATGAGAGTGATTGTGCTTCAATAAATAATGAAGCAACATGTTTTTAAATGTTCATCAGGATTTGTCTCCGGCAAGAAGATACAGCACAGCCATACGAATAGCAACACCATTTTCAACTTGATTTAATATGATTGCATTTTTGCTGTCTGCAACTTTAGATGTAATCTCAACCCCTCTGTTAATTGGTCCCGGGTGCATGATAACAAGTTCTTTGTTGCATTTTGCCATGCGTTCTTCTGTTAATCCATACTGCATTGAATATTCGCGGAGACTTGGAAAGTAGGCAATGTCTTGTCGTTCCATCTGAATTCGTAACATGTTAACTGCATCAGCCCACTTCAACACAGCATCAAAATTGTAATCAACTTCAACACCCATAGTTTCGATATGCTTTGGAATCAAGGTGGGCGGTCCACATAGTTTAACTTTTGCGCCTAATTTTTTTAAACAATAAATATTAGAAATTGCTACTCGTGAATGTGTGATATCGCCAACTATCGCAATTTTTTTACCTTTTACATCACCCAATTTTTCTCTGATAGAATAAGCATCAAGCAACGCTTGTGTAGGATGCTCGTGTGTGCCGTCTCCTGCATTAACGATACTGGCATCAATATGTTTTGACAAGAATACACATGCTCCTGGACTGGGATGTCGCATGACTACCATGTCAACCTTCATTGATAAAATATTTTTGACAGTATCGACTAAGGTTTCTCCTTTTGAAACAGAAGAAGAAGAAGAAGAAAAATTGACCACATCTGCACTCAACCTCTTCTCGGCAAGCTCAAATGAAACCCTTGTACGTGTGGAGTTTTCAAAGAAAATATTGGCTATGGTGGTGTCGCGCAGTGTAGGTACTTTTTTGATAGGACGGTTGATGACTTCTTTGAAATTATCTGCTGTTTCAAAAACCAGATTGATGTCATCTGCGCTCAAATCCTTGATGCCAATAAGATGTTTATGATTAAAGGTTTTCATTCTTCTTCAATTGTATTTAAGAGCCAAACATTGATTTTCTTTTCATTCCAATCTACTTGTAGTTTCTGTCCTTTGCCTCTGGTATCTATAACTTTGCCACAATAGTCGGACATGATAGGTGTTTCGCGGTTGAATCTCCGGTCCAACAGTGCTAATAACTCAATTTTAGCTGGTCGTCCGTATGATGTAAGTGCATCCATTGCAGAACGAACAGAGCGACCGGTATAAACTACATCGTCAACCAAGATGATGTTTTTACCTTCTATGTCAAAATTGATTTTGATGGGGTGAGGAATTAACTGTTCATTGCCTCTGCGAAAATCATCGCGGAAAAATGTGTGGTCTAGCTCTCCGTAAAGGATGCTAGGGTTCTTGGTAAATTCTTTTACATATTCTACAAGCAATCTTGCAGGAAATACACCGCGCGGTTGCAATCCAATAATGGCTGAATGAGCAAAATCGTTGTGGTTTTCTATCAATTCCATTGCTAAACGCTTTAGAATGATATGTGCCTCTTTATGATTTAATATGAGCCTCTTGTTCATTTTTCAGATAATTCTAAGATTGTATCAAACTCCTCTCTTGTCAATGCTACCACACTCAATCGCTGCTGTCTTACCAAACCGATATCTTTGAGTTTAGGTTCATTTTTTATTTGTTCGAGAGAAACGGGTTTTTTCAACTTTTCTTGAGGTACAACATCAACACAAACCCACTTTGTGTCTGTTGTTGTGGGGTCTTGATATGCAGTTTTGACCACTTTCGCCATTCCAACTACCTCTTTACCTTCATTGCTGTGATAAAATAAGCATAAGTCGTCAACCCCCATTGAACGCAGGTTGTTGCGAGCTTGGTAATTTCTTACGCCATCCCAGAATGTGCGCCCTTCTTTCACAAACTTGTCCCAAGAATATTTGAATGGTTCAGATTTGATTAACCAAAACTTCATGTGGCAAATTTTGATTATTTTTAGGAGTATGCCAAAAATATTTATCCTGGGTCAATGGCTTGAAAAAGTTGGTAATTTTAGCTTATAACAAAAAAAGGTTTGCAACTGAATGCAAACCTTTTTTTAGGCTAAAAGTAACCCAATTACTGAGGGTCAATCATTTAAAACGGTAACACATCTTTATCATCTATGGCTCCTTCGGGTTGAGAGGGAGCGTTTTCTGCTGAAGGATTCTTTTTGTCTAAAATCAGAAAGTTACTTGCACGGACTTCATAGATGTATTTTTGTTCGCCTTTACTGTCTGTGTAGTTACGACTGGTAAGTTTGCCTTCCAACAAGATATATGAACCTTTGGTAAGATATTTTTCTGCTCTTTCTGCAAGTGTTCCCCACAAAGTGATACTGTGCCAAGTGGTTTCATCTTGCCATTCACCTTCTTTGTTCTTAAATGATTCGGATGTAGCCATACGAATGCGGGCTACTTTTGTTCCACTTTCAAGTGCTTTTACTTCAGGGTTTGCGCCTAAGTGTCCGATTAGCTGTACGTTGTTTTTTAAATTACTCATGACTGTTAAATTTTAAATTGGTTAATAATTTTGTTAAGTTCGTTTGAATTCGTTATTTCGTTTCGATTTCAAGTGCAAAGGTGTAACGGTTCTAAATTCTGATTCGGTATTTAACCATTTAATTCCCGAACTAAGTGTTTGTAACCGTTTGTTGTCGAATAATTAATGTAACAATTACAGCAATGGAAAAAACCTGTTTACAATGCCACAAGCCACTCAGAGGTAGAATTGACAAGAAGTTTTGTGATGACTCCTGTCGCAATAATTACAACAACCGTTTACACAGTGAACAAAACAATGTAATCCGAAAAATTAACAATTACTTAAAAAAGAATCGAGCTATTTTAGCACAACTTCTTCCCGAAAATGAGGATTTCATTAAAGTCAAACGAGACAAATTACTCAACGGAGGATTTAGATTTGAATACCATACCCACACTTATGTTACTCAAAAACAACAAACCTATCTCTATTGTTATGAATACGGCTATTTGCCACTCGAACAAGACATGATGCTGATTGTTAAAAGAAACGAAAGCTAAAAATAACCACAGTTTTTGGTTACACCAACTTTGATAAAGCTGTTGGTGTATAAAGATAATAAGAAGGAGAGTTGAAATATTGTGCAAAGCAGGTATGTTGTGCCCATAATCTATTTTCTACAAACATAGCTATCAAAAAATCTTTTTGTCATTGATTGATTATTACATTATTTTGCCTGCTCATTGGCAAAAGAAAAAAAATATAGAAAACGCACCTCTTTTTTCCCTACTGTGATGAGCATAGGGATTGTGCTTTTTCTTACCGGAATGTTGGGGTTGATTTATCATTTCTCACACCAGATGGATGACTATTTCAGAGAGAATTTTGAATTAAGAATTTTCTTGCAAGATGGCACGGATGAAAAGGATGGTGTTGATTTAAGTATGCAGCTCAAAAAAATGAAGGAGGTTAAGAGCGCAGAGTTCATCAGCAAAGATGAAGCTGCGCAAAAAGAAATAGAGGAACAAGGTATCAATTTTATTGAAAGCCTGGGTTATAATCCACTTCCTCATGCCATTTTTATCAAATTGCACTCTGACTTTACCAATGAAAACCAAGTAAACAAATTTGTAACAAACTTAAAAAAGAACAAAACTGTTGAGAGCGTTAGCTATCCTGAGAATATATTGACTTTGGTTAATGAAAACCTGAAAACGATTGAATTGGCTCTCCTCATCTTTGTGGCGGTATTCTTGCTGGCTGCTTTATTTGTAATAAACAACACAATCAGGTTGAATATTTTTGCACGTAGGTTTTTAATCAAAAGCATGCAATTTGTAGGGGCAACGGATGGCTTCATCATTAAGCCATTTGTCAAAATGTATTTAGTACAGGGTATTGCAGGAGCATTTGTCGCTATTGCATTGAATGCGGCTGTTCTTTATTTGATTCACCGCACCTTTAAAGGGTTAATTCATTTTAATGAACCTCTTCCATTTGTGATTATTGCAAGTGCTTTGATTTTACTCGCAATTATCATTATTTTGCCTGCAACATATTTTGCTTGCAGAAAGTATTTAAGATTGGATATTAACAAACTATATTAATAAAACACGCAACATGAGTAAGAAAGATAAAAAAACTACTATTTCTAAAGCTCCGGTTTCACACAATACAGAACCCATGGTGTTTGGGAAAAAGAATTACATGCTATTAATTGCGAGTGCAGTTATAGTGATAATTGGTTTTTTCTTAATGACCGGTTCCAATGGAGATGTAGTGGATGTGAAGAGCAGACAGCTAACCATAGCACCTATTGTGGTGATGCTTGGGTTTGGACTTGCAATTTATTCAGTCATTGCAAAGTCAAAAGATGACAACGTTGAGTCTGCTGAATAAGTTTTTCACATCAAATGAGTTATGTTGAGGCAATAATCCTTGCCATTATAGAAGGTCTGACCGAATATCTTCCTGTATCATCTACCGGTCATCTGATTATTGGCACTGCCCTTTTAGGTATCGAGCCAAATGAGTTTGTCAAATTGTTTACAATAGCTGTGCAACCTGGTGCCATTCTTTCTGTCTTGGTATTATATTGGAAACAATTTTTTAAGTCTTTCCGCTTTTATATTAATTTACTCATTGCCTTTATTCCTGCTGCTGTATTTGGATTTGTTTTTGATGATGTAATTGATTCGTTATTAGAAAGTCCTTTGACAGTGGGTATTAGCTTATTTGTCGGTGGGGTATTGCTGTTATTTGTGGATAGATGGTTTAAGGAGAATGAGCACAATCCTAATCAAGAAGTAACATACAAAAAGTCACTGACTATCGGTTTGTTTCAAGTATTGTCAATGATTCCGGGTACCAGTAGGTCGGCAGCTACAATTGTGGGCGGGCTTGCTGCTAAATTAAACCGAAAAAATGCTGCTGAATTTTCTTTCTTCTTGGCTGTGCCAACCTTATTAGCTGCAACGGGATATAAATTATTAAAATACATTTTATACGACAGCATGAGTTTGACTTCACATGATTTGGGTGTTTTATTCTTAGGGAATATTGTTTCATTTATTGTTGGATTGGTAGCAATTAAAGGCTTTATAACTTTTTTAACTCGCAAAGGTTTTGTGTGGTTTGGATGGTATAGAATTGTGGTAGGTGCGGTTATCATTATGCTCATTTTGTTTAACTATAATCTTGCTATTCTTTAATATAGCACTTCAAATGAATTTCTTTTCCAACCCTATTGAAGTGGCATCTGTTTGTTGTTCACTTATCTTTATTGCCGGTGTTGCCAACCAAAAGATATGGTCTTGGGGATTTGGAATTATGGGAGCATTTCTTGCCAGTATTCTTTTTTACCAAGAAAAACTGTATTCGGAATCATATTTACAAGCATTGTATGTTTTCTTGGGCTTTTATGGATGGTGGAAATGGATTCGTTTGCAAAAAAAGCAAGAGCAACAATTTGAGAAAACGACTACAATCAGTGAAGTAAGTATTAGCACACATGTCATATTAGTTGGGGCGGGATTAATTCTTACGTTTGTTACAGGTTGGTATTTTAAGAACTATACACAGGCTTCTTTTCCGCATCTGGATGCTTTTACAACCATTTTTGCAATCATTGCAACAATCTTGGAAGCGCGCAAAGTTCTGTCATGTTGGTATTATTGGTTGGTTGTAAATCCAATTTCTATTTACTTGTTTATTGTCAAAGATTTGCATTTTTATACACTGTTGGGAATTGTTTTGTCTTTGATGTCTTTATGGGGGTTGTTATCTTGGTCAAGAGCAGTCAGGCAGCAATAATTGAAGAGTATAACTGGCTATGAAAACCCATATTTTTGCAATGACAAAATGAAATCATTATTCAAAGTGTTTCTTATTGTAATATTCTTTTTTGTTTCATGCAAAAAAGACCCTTTGTTCGACCCGAGTCAAAGCAATATTCCTGATCAAGAAAATTTTGATGTGCTTGAGAAGCAAGTGCAACATGGGGTTTCACTTCTTTTTTTTTATAATGTTTGGGATAAAAACAGTCTGAATATGTTGCCAAAAATTGAAGCTATTGCCAGAAAGCAGGCATTTGATTCTGTATATTTTGCAAAGGTTGATTTTGACAAAAATCCAAGTCTCGCGAGGTTTTTTGTGATTCGTGGCTTCCCTGTTGTGGTTTTATTAAAAGATGGTACAGAAAGAACACGTTACGAAGGGGATAATCATTCACAAGAAAAGATAGAAAAGCGTTTGTTGGAATTGCTATAACCCTATAGAAGTAAGGAACGCATTACTTTTATCCGTATGAAATTTTTGAATGAATTTTTGCGAGAGTTCCCATTCATTTCGGTTCTCAATTATTTCAATTATTTCTTGCACATTCTCAGCAATAAATCCTCCTCCTTCTTGTATCAGCTCGCTCAACCCGGCATTTGGAAACCCAATGACAGGTGTGCCCAACAAGAAACTCTCATGGGCGACTCTAGACCAACCTTCGGGAATTGATGTAAGGGCAATGGTATAAAGAGATGTTGCTACACGGTGTTTAAACTCTTGTTGTGTTTCGCAATAGATGATATCATAACCATAAGCTCCCATGGCTACTATGTCAACCGGAGTAGTGAAGAAACAATAATATCCTCTGTGGCTGAGTCTTGACGCGAGGTCATATATAACCTTGTCTTGTTTGGTTGACCACATGCCTAAGTGAATATTCTTTTGCTTGTCTTTTGTTTGATAATGTTTGTATTCATCAAAGTCAAAAAGATTGGGAAGTAGATGAATTCTATGCAACGGCATTTTAGTCAGATTGAGAAAAAATGATTTCCAATAATAGGCAATGGTTACAAGAAAGAAGTTAGAATGCAACTTCATTAAAAGGAAGACTATTTTATAATAAACAGAAAGACCCTTCTTCCTATGAAGTTGATTGATATCCATTGAATGGAATACTACAAACACTTTGTTTCGGGAAAATATATTTCTAAGTAAAATAGGTAGTGCACACCTGCCGGGTACTATAATTAAATCTCCTTTTGCAATGCGGAATAAGTGAAAAAACCATTTCAGGGTTTGCCACCAACCGGAATGATAATGTTCGCTACGCTCGATTTTAGCATCAATTGTGTGTCCCTTATTTGCAAAATGTTTTTGTAATTGGTTGAACCAGAAAATTTCATAAAAATATCCGCCCGTATTTTTGGGTCCATCACTCAGGTATGTAATACGAAATGATTTCAATCGATTTTACTCAAAAAATCTTTATATGCAATTGCAATTCCATCCTCTAAGACGGTCTTTGGTTGCCAACCTAATGAAAAAAGTTTTTCAACATCCATGAGTTTACGAGGAGTTCCATCGGGTTTGCTTGTGTCAAATCTCAATTCTCCCTCATATCCTATTATGCGTTGAACTAATTGAGCAAGCTCCCCGATTGATAAATCTTCTCCACATCCTATATTGACAAAACCTCTTTCATTGTAATGTTGCATAAGGAATACCGCTGCATCAGCCAAATCATCTGCAAATAGAAATTCTCTTTTAGGAGTTCCTGTACCCCAAATTTCAACAAAAGGAGCTTTTGCCATTTTTGCTTCGTGAAATTTTCTAATGAGTGCCGGCAATACATGGCTGTTTTGTGGATGATAATTGTCGTTCAACCCATACAGATTGGTGGGCATTACACTGATAAAGTTACAACCATATTGGTCTCTATATGCTTCACACATCTTAATACCTGCAATCTTTGCAATGGCATAAGGTTCATTGGTCGGCTCTAATAAACCGGTTAGCAAACTTTCCTCTCGCAGAGGTTGTGCTGCCATCTTGGGATATATACATGATGAGCCAAAGAACATAAGTTTCTTCACCCCATTTACATAGGACTGGTGTATGATGTTATTCTGTATTTGAAGATTCTCATAAATAAAATCAGCCCGATAGGTATTGTTAGCAACAATTCCTCCCACTTTGGCAGCAGCTAAAAATACATATTCCGGTTTTTCTGTTGAAAAAAATGAGGCTACTGCTTGCTGATTTCTCAAATCTAATTCAGCAGAAGTTTTAAAAACAAAATTGTAAAATCCTGATTTTTCTAATTGCCTTTTGACCGCAGACCCCACCATTCCTCTGTGTCCTGCTATGTATATCTTTGAATTTTGCTCCATTGCAGTCGCAAAGATATTTCTTTAATTGGATTGTAAAATTAACAGGATTGAGCGGACTTGCTTATGACTTGAGTCGTTAATTATTGGAACCTACTTAATGACAGGATGTTTTGACTATATGGGAGTAATTTTTCGCGTCCGTTCAACAAGTCTAATTCAATTATAAATGAAAATCCTGTTATTAAGCCGCCCTCTGCTTTTACTAATTCGGCAGTTGCCACAGCAGTTCCTCCAGTTGCCAGCAAGTCATCATGTATCAAAACATTCCAATCCGGTTTTATAACATTCTTGTGTATTTCGAGAGTAGAAGTTCCATATTCTAATTCGTATGTAAATGCTCGTGTTGCAGCAGGGAGTTTGCCGGCTTTTCGAATTGGAATGAGAGGTATCCCGAGTTTTTGAGCAAGCAACATCCCTATGAAATATCCCCGACTTTCAATTGCACATATTGCATCAATTTTGAGGTTATTGTTTCTAAATGACATTAAGGTCTCTTCTGCAATTTCATTACATAAAGAAGCGTCCAACAGAATGGGTGTAATATCTTTGAATTTGATTCCCGGCTTAGGAAAATCATCTATGTTGCGTATGCTGTTTGCTAATCGATTGCGAAAGTTCTCCATAAGTGATTTAAAATTTGTTGTTATTGATTTTGATGTGAAAAATAGAGTTTGACAATCTCAAGTGAATATTTGCTTGAAATATGTTGGATAAAAGATGGAAAATCAAGTGCAGAGGATTCATCAGCAACATCAGAAATGGTCCGAATGATTGTAAAAGGAATTTGATGTTCAAAACACACTTGGGCAACAGCCGCACCTTCCATTTCAACACATAATACAGAGGGCAAAGCACTTCTTAAAGCTGCTTTATCCTCATTGCTTGAAAAAAATTTATCTCCACTGGCAATGTCTCCAATATGCAATCTAGGTTGATGAATTCCAAATTGACTTAATTCTTTGGGTGTTATGACTTTTTCGAGGTGATTTTTTTGTAAAAGTTCTTTGATAATCATGGAAGCATACTGTATTTGTATTTCATTACCTTCAAAATATCGTACACCAAGTAAAGGAATCTCAAATTGTTGCATCAAAGGTCTGCCATCCATGTCGTGTTGAAATAATTTTTGAGCAATTACTATATCTCCAATCGCTAATTTTGAATCAATTGCACCTGCCACGCCTGTAAATAATAACTCTGTTATCCCGAATTTAAGTTTCATTGTAGTAACTGTAGTTGCGGCAGCAACTTTGCCCCACCGTGAAAAAACTACTACTGTCTTTATGTTATTTAATAGACCAACGTGATAAACCCTACCGCCAATTTCATGTTCCTGACGTTCAGTCAGTAATGTAGTAATAATTAGCACTTCTTCAGGCATTGCACCCATGATTCCTATGATTTTCTGCTGCATGGTAGGGAGGAATTTGTTTGTGCAATGATACATATCGATTGTGAGACGAACAACTGTTATGTGTTATTGTTTGATTTGAATAATTGGTTACTTTTACCGCAATTAATGTCATTCATCATGAAAAGATTTTTACTTCATATATTTTTCTTGAGTCTTTTGGTTCAAGGAGGTACGGCTCAGGGAAAGGATTTGTCCTATCCGTTAGAATTTAGCTTGTTTAATAATGGAAATTTTATGCCGGGTGCAGGAGTGCTCGGTATTTGGAGTCCTAAGATACATCCCGGTTTTAGCGTGGGTACAAGATTCTTTTATAGTCAAAAGGAAAATCATGAATTATTTCAAACTGTTAAATTGGGTTATTTCTTTCATCGCCATTCACAACAAGCATTTCAACTCTATTCAGAGTTTGGATATCGCTATAAATTTGCAAGAGATTTTTTTGTGGAACCAAGATTCGGAGCAGGTTATATGCTCTCGATCCCCAATATGCAAATATTTGAGTTTAAAGACGGTGAATATCTTCAAAAGAAATGGAAAGGAAGACACCAACTTATGGGAGGTTTGAATGTGAGTATAGGTTATAGTTTTGACAAAGCAAAACTGCCATTAGAGTTGTTTTTAGGATATCATTTTTGGGTTCAGGCACCATTTGTAAACAAATATGTACCCGTTTTGCCCAATAATTCTGTGCATGTTGGTGCTATTTATTATTTACCTATTAATTCTCAAGTCAATGAAAAATAGAATTTTAATTTTTTCAATAGCAATCTCAGCTTTCTTGATTACCAATATATTGCTTAGCGGTTGCGGAAAGGATAGTATAACCACTACAGGTACTTGTACTTATGTGCAACCGTTACATCCTAAGTCAGTGAAGTTTCAATCAATTATTGATAAATATGTAAGAAAAGGCTTTCCCGGAATTGCATTGTTAATCAAAGACAGTAGTGGTGTTTGGTGTGGAGCTTCAGGCAAAGCTGATATTGCAAAAGGAATTGAAATGGAACCTTGCCATGTTAATAAAGTTGCGAGTTTAACCAAGATTTTTATGGGTGTTTTAGCTTTTAAACTTGCTGAAGAAGGAACAATAGATTTGGATAAATTGATAAGCGATTATTTGAGCGAGAAGGATTTGAAGGATATTGCCAATGCAGACCAGGTTACAGTGAGACAATTGATGAACCATACAACCGGTATTTTTGATGTTATCACCGATAACTCATTCTATCTCTCTGTGCTAAATGACCCTCCTGCTTATAGAGACCAGTATGATATTTTGAAATTTGTAAGAGGACGTAAACCTGCATTTGAAGCAGGAAGTCAAGAAGGTTATAGCAATACAAATACTCTTTTATTAAGTATGGTGATAGATAAGGCTACCGGTCAATCACATGCTAAGCTTCTGAAACAAAAGGTGATAGATGCATTGGGTTTACATGATAGCTATTATTATTATCACGACCCTTTACCAGCAAATAAAGTGGCACAAGGATATTATGACTTATTCAACAATGGAACTTTAGTCAATGTGTCGAGTTACAACACCGGCAGCGGAAATGGATATACAGGGCTTTATACCAATGTTTTTGACCTTTTGACTTTTTCTGAAGCTTTGTTTGAAAAGAGAACCTTGATTTCTGCTAACTCATTAAATCAAATGCTCAACTTTGATAAACCTCTTTCAAATGGCGAAGACCGCTATTTAGGTGCAGGTTGTATGAAAGATTTTGTAATGCGCTCCAATGTAGATGAATATGCCTATGGACACAGGGGGCGTGATTTAGGATACAGTGCCGATATGTTTTATTTTCCTATTAAAGGACAAACATTGATCTTTATAATGAATTACGGCACTGATGGCGACAGCCATTTAAGACCATTCTTTTATGATTTTAGAACCGAAATTGTCGATGCAATGATGGAATAAAGAGCTTTTTCTAATAGATATCATTATTCAAATAATGGCATGATTTCATCAAGTGTTACATTTCCAAAATAATCTTGCAAAGTTATTTTGTTTAGTGTTGCTGCGATACTTTTTCGTTCATGCTTAATACCAATGAGAAATGATTCAAATTCCTCAATTGGCTTGGTAGCAAAGAAATCACCATAAACTTTTGCTTGCTCAATGATTCCTCGTGTAACTTCCAAATGTAATTCAATAAATCCAGCATTAATTTTAATTGCTTGTTTAAAATTGTATTGAGGTGAAGTGCCAAAATTCCAATCCCATATAGAATATTTTGTATTAGCAAGGTGTTGAATGTTTTTTATATCTTGAGCAGTGTATTTATATGTCTGAGAATTGAAATTTCTGCTTTGTATCTCTGCAATCAGCATTTTTTTGAAATCTTCATTAGTAGTGTTTTTAGGTAGATATGGTTGTAAGTTTGTTACACGTGCACGATTTGATTTTACACTCTTATCAACAAACTTCAATGGATTTATTTTGAGAGCCTCTGCCAATGTTTGCATTTGAGAATTAATCAGTATAGTGCCATGTTGAACGGTTTTGTTTTTACGAGCCAATTTGGCATTGCCACTAAACTTTTTTCCTTCAACTGTAAGATCGTTTCTTCCTTCTAGTTTTGCAGGAACACCTAAGCGGTTGAGTAAATCTAAAACAGGTTGTGTAAAAACAGAAAAGTCTTGAAATTCCTTGTGTTTGAATTGTGTGTGAAAAGAAAAGTTCAAGTTACCTAAGTCATGATATACTGCACCTCCACCAGATAACCTCCTTACCACCTTTATACCTTTTTCTTTTACGAAGTCAAGGTTGACTTCAGCCAATGTGTTTTGAAATTTTCCGACAATAATTGAAGGAGCGTTTACATATAACAAGAATATCTCAGTTTCAGGAAAACGGTTTAAAAGATACTCTTCTGAGGCTATATTAAAGTAAGCGTCATATGAAGGAGAATCAATAATCAACATACTCTTCTTAAATTAGAATGCAAACCTACGGATAAACAGAGCTTGTATTCAATATTTGTCTGAGTGAAGCAAAAACCACGATAAAATTTGATGATTTAATTTTAATGTTCGATAGTGTGAAATTTTACTACTTTTACTGCCTTTGATTACATGCAAAAGAATTGATTATGAAAGAAAAAATTGTGCTTAACATTGACAACCCACAAGAATTAGAGAGGTTATATAGAAATAATAAGTCAGCGTTTACCAAAGAGTTTGAAGAAATTTATCCCGATTTTCAGGATCATATTAGCATGCAAATTTGGTATGAAAGATTGTACTTTGAACGCAAGGAGAGTAATGATATTTCTTGGGGTAAAACGCATGATTTATTATTTGTTTTAATTGCGTCATTCTTTTCAGGACTTGTTGCTAAAATACCAAAACTTGTATCCATTGATTCTGAATTTTTCTATGAAAGGAATACTGCCTTTATTGTTCTGCCTTTTTTGATGGGTTATTTTATATTTCAAAACAAACCACCGTTGAAATATGTATTAGTTATATGCTCCACTGTTTTGATATCGCTTCTCTATATAAATATGCTTCCTCACAATGATTCGAGTGATAGTATATTTTTAGCATCTATACATCTTCCTTTGTTCTTATGGTCAGTAACTGGTCTTACATATACGGGTTCTGATTGGAAAAACAATGAAAAAAGATTAGGGTTTCTAAGGTTTAATGGAGACTTAGTAGTTCTGACTACCATAATCTTAATAGGAGGAGGTCTCTTAATGGCTATTACCTTGGGGCTGTTTAATCTAATACATGTTAATATAGAAAAATTCTATATGAATTATGTTGTTGTGTGGGGATTGGCAGCATCACCCATCGTTGCCACCTACCTCATCCGTATGAATCCACAATTAGTGAATAAGGTATCGCCTGTAATTGCAAAAGTCTTTACCCCGCTTGTCTTGATTACTTTGGTGTTTTATATTCTTGCCGTTTTTATTTCCGGTAACAGTCCTTATGACAATAGAGAGTTCTTATTAATATTTAATTTTTTGCTTTTAGGAGTAATGGCAATTATTCTGTTTTCAGTAGCTGCAACATCTAAGGAATCGTATGGAAAGTTAGGATTGATTCCCCTATTATTATTATCTCTTGCAACTATTGTTGTTAATATAATTGCACTCTCTGCGATTGTAATGCGAATTGTTGAATGGGGCTTCTCTCCTAATAAAATTGCTGTACTTGGTGGTAATATTCTTATTTTGACTCATTTATGTCAAGTTACCTTTCAAATCTTTAAATCTTTGCAAAGGTCTAATAGTATTGATATGATTGAGGAATATATTGCAAAATTCCTCCCATTCTATTGCGCTTGGGCGTTAATTGTCAGTTTTTTCTTTCCTTTCATTTTTGGATTTAGATAATATCTGACCAGAATAGTTGTGTGCGTTATTATATTGAGGGTTAAAAGCTTCAGGTGTAATATTATTTTGATTATTGAGGGGAAGAACATAGGTGCTTTTCTTGGGAATTTGGTAGAGAGTTTTACTATTACAACAAATGTACTATTGCGATTTTCTCATCAATTGGATTTATAATCATGAGTTAATTGTTGCTCCTTACCTTTAAATTATGGATATAATTGGTTAATTTACTAGCTTTGTTGCTGTTTAGCAACCGAAAAGCCCTGTCCGAAAGCATTAAATTAACTGCACGCAACAAATTAATATGTTGAATATCAATGTCATGCAAATTATTTTAAAAAAAAGATGAAAATAATTTGCTAATATGAAAAGCGGTAATAATTTTGCCGCCCCGTTCATAACAGAGACTGCTTTAGAATTGAGTTAAGGAAGAAAGTAAAAATATTTTTGCAGAATCCAAAACATTATCTATCTTTGCAGCCCCTAATTCAAAAACTGAGTTCACAAAAATATTCACCGCTTAAAATAATGAGTCAAAAATGTGGATAACTTATTCTTGACAAGTTGAAAAAGCGTTGTACTTTTGCACTCCCTTTTTGATGAGGGAATTTGAAATGAGAAATATTAATTCGTAATGAATATAATATACGTTCTTTGAAGTAATGGAAGAATAGCGGACCTCTTTTAATTTGAGGAAAAATAAAAGTTCAGGATTCAAACAATTTTTACTATGAAGAGTTTGATCCTGGCTCAGGATGAACGCTAGCGGCAGGCCTAATACATGCAAGTCGAACGAGATTCTTTACTTCGGTGAAGATGAGAGTGGCGAAAGGGTGAGTAACACGTGTGTAATTTGCCCATAACTGGAGGATAGCCCAGAGAAATCTGGATTAATACTCCATAATATTATGAAAAGGCATCTTTTTATAATTAAAGCTCAGGCGGTTATGGATAAACATGCGCCCCATTAGTTTGTTGGTGAGGTAACGGCTCACCAAGACTACGATGGGTAGGGGGTTTGAGAGGATGATCCCCCACACTGGTACTGAGACACGGACCAGACTCCTACGGGAGGCAGCAGTAGGGAATATTGGGCAATGGACGAAAGTCTGACCCAGCCATGCCGCGTGCAGGATGAAGGCCCTCTGGGTTGTAAACTGCTTTTATAAGAGAAGAAACCCCTCTTCGTGAAGAGGGCTGACGGTACCTTATGAATAAGGATCGGCTAACTCCGTGCCAGCAGCCGCGGTAATACGGAGGATCCAAGCGTTGTTCGGATTTATTGGGTTTAAAGGGTGCGTAGGCGGATTTTTAAGTCAGCGGTGAAAGCCTGTAGCTTAACTACAGAATTGCCATTGAAACTGAAAATCTTGAGTATAGTTGGGGTGGATGGAATGTTGCATGTAGCGGTGAAATGCTTAGATATGCAATGGAACACCGATAGCGAAGGCAGTTCACTAAACTATTACTGACGCTGAGGCACGAAAGCGTGGGTAGCAAACAGGATTAGATACCCTGGTAGTCCACGCCCTAAACTTTGCATACTAGTTATTGGCGATATACTGTCAGTGACCAAGCGAAAGCGTTAAGTATGCCACCTGGGGAGTACGACCGCAAGGTTGAAACTCAAAGGAATTGACGGGGGCCCGCACAAGCGGTGGAGCATGTGGTTTAATTCGATGATACGCGAGGAACCTTACCTGGGCTTGAAAGTTAGTGCCCGATGCCGAAAGGTGTCTTTTCTTCGGAACACAAAACTAGGTGCTGCATGGCTGTCGTCAGCTCGTGCCGTGAGGTGTTGGGTTAAGTCCCGCAACGAGCGCAACCCCTATCCTTAGTTGCCATCAGGTAATGCTGGGAACTCTAAGGAGACTGCCTACGTAAGTAGTGAGGAAGGTGGGGATGACGTCAAGTCATCATGGCCCTTACGTCCAGGGCTACACACGTGCTACAATGGCTGGTACAGAGGGTCGCTACTTAGTAATAAGATGCTAATCCCAAAAAGCCAGTCTCAGTTCGGATTGAAGTCTGCAACTCGACTTCATGAAGCTGGAATCGCTAGTAATCGCATATCAGCAACGATGCGGTGAATACGTTCCCGGGCCTTGTACACACCGCCCGTCAAGCCATGGAAGTTGGGAGAGCCTGAAGTCGATAACCGCAAGGAGTCGCCTAGGGTTATACCAATGACTGGGGCTAAGTCGTAACAAGGTAGCCGTACCGGAAGGTGCGGCTGGACCACCTCCTTTTTAGAGATATACTGAACTTCTGCTATTCTTCCTCCCACTTCATTTATTTCCAGAAACCCCTCCGGGCTTCTCTTGAACAGTCCCGTAGCTCAGTTGGTTAGAGCACTACACTGATAATGTAGGGGTCAGCAGTTCAAGTCTGC
>JALOAG010000004.1:57500-276781 GCA_023228875.1 Bacteroidia bacterium
AGAAGCAGACAGGTTGATGATGTGATTAGGTTGTATTCAGACTTTGTTTCATCAGGTATAAATACATATTATATCAAGACAGCTTTTTTTGATGAAAAAATTGTTTTTACAGATAATCAATTCAATGAATATCATAACCATGCCCAAACAATCGTAATGGATTTCAGCAAGAAATGGAGGTTAGGTCTTGCAGGGAGATTGACTTTTGGAATAAATGAAACACTTAACAAAGGTATTGTTAAAGAATATAATGGTATTAGGTTTCAAAATCTTTTTTCAGGGTTCATCTCGTATGAAAATAAGTATAAAAAGCTTCATTATACTTTCTCACTTAGAGAGCAATTACATAATGCAGAAATACTTCTACCCGCTCCATCCATTGAGTTCTTTAGTTTCTTAACTCCTAAAATGAAGATTAGGATGAACTCAGGGTTGTCATATAGGGTTTCGACTTTTAATGATTTATATTGGACACCTGGTGGCAACCAAGCATTGCTCAATGAGACAGCATTCAAGAATGAAATAGGATTTGATTATATTCAGAGAAAATTAAAATTCAATTTTAGCATCTATTATAATGAAATAAGTAATCTTATTGTATGGATGGATAATGGCAGCTTTTGGGAGGCAGAGAATTTAAGAGGAGCAAGAGTTTTGGGAACAGAAATAAATGTAAAAACCCTCTTAATTGATAGGCGTAAGACTCAATTAATATTGGGTGTGTTTGCAAGTCTAAATCATTCTGTATATACTAAAACAGAAATCGGAAATAGAGATATTAAAGGTAATCAATTAATATTTATACCTATTGAGATGGGAAATGCTTATGCTGATTTTCAATTTAATAGATTCAGTATTGGCATTAGCGATAATTATACCGGTAAAAGGTTTATCTCAACAGATAATAGCAGCTTTCTCAATACATACAATTTAGTTGATATTAAGACAAGCTATAAATATCAGCACGATAAAAGTCAAGGTGAAATAGGATTTTCTGTTAATAACGTTTTTAATACTCCTTATGAACTATTTAAAGGCAGACCGATGCAAGGGAGGAGTTATAGGGTCTATCTAATTTTAAAAATCAATTAATTAATTTAATATAAACAAATCAAAATGAACAAGTTAAGTTTTAAATCAGCATGCCTATTTTTTGTATTAGGCTTTTTTGGAAGTGCTCATGCACAAGATTTTTCAATTTTAAAAAATTCAATTAGGTTTTGGGTTGGTAGTGGAACTGATTCGGGCGCGGTTGTAGTAACTTTCCCCGGTGAAGGTTTTTCTGACTCAAGCTTCATTTGGGGAGTGTTGTTTAATGATTCAATTTCAGGTGGTGATATGCTCCAGGCTATTGAAATGGAAGATGTTAATTTTGATTTCAAAAATCTTGGCGGATTTCTTGATTCGGTAAATTATAATAATCATTCAGGATATAATGCGGTAAATAATTTTTGGTGGAATACATTTAGTTTGAATAATGGAAACTGGGAGTTTAATTCAGGGTTGACTGCATTTATGCATCAAGAAGGAGTTTATGGAATTTCTTATACCGATTCTGATACAAGCACATGGATGCCAAATAGGTTGCCTACATTAAATCCAGTGCCTGCATTAAATCCTCAAATTATTAGTGTTGCAGATTTTGACAACAACCAATGGAGATGGTTTGGTGAGGGTAACAGCAAAGCAATTATGGTTATTGACTTTGCTCCAAATCTTGAAGGAAAGTCTTTTGCTTTTGGAGTGCAATTTGATGATACTACAACAGGTTTGGAATTACTTCAGAAAATTGCATTTGAAGATTCCACTTTTCAATTTAATGCTTCAGGTTTTTTAAATGATATTTATTTTCATTCAGATTCCGGAATTGGAGGAGCTCCAAATTATTGGGGTACATGGTCTGCGACTAACTATGGCAATTGGATTAGTAATATGGGAATATCCACAGTAGTCAAAGACGGAGACTTTTTTGCTTGTACTTATACAGATTTTAATCCAGCTTTAAGACCTTCATACCCTCAGGTAATTCAAGCACCTCAAACAGGCAATACTTCAATAGTAGAAACAGAAAAGACTGGTGTACAAGTGTACCCGAATCCTTTTAATTCACAGTTCACTATTGAGTTGGAAGGCAGTGAGAATGCTTCAATTACTATTTTTACAATTGAAGGTAAAGAAATGGTAAATACTCAATTTGCTGCTTCAACAACAATTTCAACTTCTGATTGGAATGCGGGTATTTATATTGGAAGGATTGAGAGTAAAAGCAGGGTCATGATTATCAGAATCATCAAAGAGTAATCTACAATCTATTTATGTTAAAGTTGATATTGCCAAAGTTGTTTGTACTTACTGTCCTAGCGTTTGTTTATTGCAATGCAGGTGCACAGTTTGATCCTGCTGCGGGAGTTGCAGGAAGTAAAGCCTTACACGCTGATTCGACAATCTTTGTCTCTTGGGTAAACAGTTGTGAAGTCGAGAGAGGGAAGTTGAATATTGCAGACACATCTAATGCCCTTGCTTCTTATGGAGATGAAGTGAATGCAAACGGCAAGTCTGATGGTGCTGTTGTAAGTTTGGGAGATGGAGGTATTGCTACCTTATATTTCTCTCCTGCAATAGTGAATGGACCCGGAGCAGATTTTGCAGTTTTTGAAAATTCATTTTCAGATACTTATCTTGAATTAGCATTTGTTGAGGTCAGTTCTGATGGAGAGCACTTTGTGAGGTTTCCTGCTGTCTCTAATACTGATACATCAGCACAGGTAAACAGTTTTGGCAATATTGATCCAACCAAAATATATAATCTAGCAGGTAAGTACAGAGTGTTTTATGGAACCCCCTTTGACTTAGAAGAACTAAAGGACTCTCAGGGTTTAGACATCAACAAAATTACACATGTACGAGTGGTTGATGTTATTGGCACAATTGACTCAAACTTTTGCACAAGAGATAGCAGAAGCATTAAGGTTAATGATCCTTATCCTACAGCATTTGAATCAGGAGGGTTTGACTTAGATGCAGTTGGTGTGATTTATAATGAGAATACCTATACCGGTATAAATGTGGTCTCTGAGCCTTATATTACTTTTCCAAGTATAATGTTACCTAACACACAAATTGAGTTAAATTTTAAAGAGAGCTTACAGTTTCAAGTTTATGACGCTTCAGGAAAGACAATTCTAACACAGGAAAGGTATTCAAATAGCATTGTAGTTCAATTTGAAAAAATGGGTGTATATATAATAAGATGGAGAGCCAAATCAGGTATTGTTGGAACTCAAAAGGTAATAGTGAAAAAATGAAAAAGGTAATTATCTTCCTGTCGGTATTGACTTTATTAATTACTTCATGTAAAAAAGAAGTAAAAAAAGAACAGACGATACCATCAAGCGACCAAAGAGTAATTGTAATCAATGAGGGAAATTTTGGATGGGGTAATGCAGACTTTGGGGTGTATGATCCAACAAGTAAAGAGTATCAAGATCACGTATTTGAAACTATAAATAAACGACCGTTGGGTGATGTGCTGCAATCAGCAATTATTCATAAAGACGAAATGTTTCTTGTGATTAACAATTCAGGGACGATAGAAGTGGTTGATAAGATTAATTTTAAGCATAAACGAACACTTTCGAATCTGGGAACGCCAAGATATTTAGCTGTAATTGAAGGAACAGATGAGGCTTACCTGAGTGATACCTATTCTAATAAAGTAAGCAGGATAAATCTTAAAACAGGTAAAATATTATCTCAAACACCTGCATTCGGTTGGTTGGATAGGATTGTTTCAATTAATTATAAGACTTATTTAGTTCCCAGTCTTATATCTCATGTTGTTTATTTTATTTCTTCAGAAAATAATTCAGTAATTGACAGTATAAAGTTTGAAGGTGATTTGGGGAAAATACAAGTATTTAATGATAAGGTTTATTTGTTAGAGAGACTAACAGGTAAGTCTGTAATTTGGGAAATTAATGAGAATAAAGAACTGAATCCATTTCTTGAACAAGAAGATGCCAATATAGAATTATTTGATATGACCTCAGATGGCTGTTTCGTTCTTTCTGAAGGTAAATTATCTATATACGAGGATTCTCATTTTTCATCGTTGACCTCATTGCCTGCAACCGGTAAGTATTATACCATGAACTACGACAACAGGTCCAAACTTTTATATATTGCAGATGTGAGAGATTATGTCAGAAAGGGATTGGTATTTGTAATTAATAAACAAGGTTCTATAAATGCTCAAGTGGAAGTAGGTACTATACCAAATGGATTTTTATTTGAGTAAAAATTTATCGAATAAGTCTCTAAGTCGTAAATAGCTGAAATTTAATAATATGCCCTAACCCTGGATATAATAATGTTTCCTTTTTTTTAAAATAAGCGATTAAAAGTTTGGATTTGTCTATCATAGAATCTACATTTGCCGTTGTATAACCGACAAATAAATATTAATATTATGATAAAACGTTACAAAATCAATGGAATTCGAGCATTAGTAGTGGGAGGGATTGCCGGTCTTGTTTCTCTAATGCCATCTCAAGTTAAGGCGGCACTCAGTTCCGGTACTGCATATACAATTGATGCGGGTCAGGCAGCCAGTGCTACAAACTATCACAACTTTCAATCATTCTTTAATGATATCTATATTGGCTCGAGGACTGATGGTGGTCCGGCACAAGGTCCCGGAGTAAGCGGAGCAGGCGATATAGAAGTGAATGTTGCACCCGGAGCTACTTTTACCGAGCAAGTTACTGTTTACCAACACGCATCTTTATCAGCCAGCAGAAGGGTTGTTATTAAAGGGAATAAGGCAACATTGACCTACAATGCTACCAATAGTTCAATTCGTCATACAATTTGGATGAACGGAGCAGATTATTACACCTTTGAAGACCTAAGTATTATTGGTACCAATGCAAACTATGCTTATGTGGTAAGACTGTCAGGTCAGGCAAATTATAATATTTTCAGGAACTGCACCATTGCAGCACCGAATTATAATTATGCGAATATTACTTCCGGTAGTCCGACTAGTAGCTGGTCAAACACAACAATGAGTAGTGCTTTGGTTGCGTTCACGAGTTCTGCAAATAACTTACCCTCAACAAACAGTGAAATCAATGGACTAGGCAATCTTTTTGAGAATAATATATTAACCGGTCCTCCGGATGGTTCCAGTTTGGTAGGTCCTACCTATGGTATTTTTGAGTTAGGAAGTACCTCAAGTGCAGCCGGAGAGAATGAATACATTGGAAACCAAATAAAGAATATCAGTGCGTGCGGTTATCTTTCAACGTATAATAGTGGGGGTAAATTCAATAATAATATTATTACACGTAACCTCACTTCTAATTTTCAGGGTGTAATAAGTAGAACTTATTTTTATGGCATGCACTACTATCGTCCGTATCTTTCAATATTTCCTGCTAAGGATATTGAAATAATGGGAAATGAAGTCAAAGAGATAGGTAAAATTCTACAAAACAATGCATACCAGTTTTATGGAATTAGTATAGTGTATGCAAATGGCAATAGTTCCTCCTCAAATCAGGGATATGGTGGTAGTAATGTGTTTAGAGTGGAGGGTAACTACATCCATGATAATGCTGCCGGGTCTTCATACACAACGAGTGCATATATGTATCAGTTCTATATATACTATTCACAAGCTGTGTTGATGGTGAACAATATTTTTGCAAATAACCATGCCTTCTCAAATTATAGTTCACCAAGCAGCAGATATAGTTATAACTATAGTTATTGGATGTATAATACCGGTGAAATTGTCAATAATACTTTTTACAGGAAACTTGATTATAATAATCAGTTATATGGCAGTGTTGACTATTTGTATTTTTATGGTAGTACCTATAGTTATACAAATCCCAGCCAGCCGTATAAAGAGCAAAATAATTTGTTCAACAATATTGTATTCTATGACATAACAGGCACAACCGGTTATAATAACAATTATGTACCGAATTTGTATTATTGGTCAAGTGTAAAGAATAATTCATTTTATCAGAATTTAAAGCAAGCAAACTATAATGCACAGATTTATTATGCATATTATGTTGGCGGGTCATTAGGCAGCCCATATAATTTGATTACTGTAAAGGACCTAAACAATATGAATAAATGTGCAGACAATATCTGGGCAGATCCCAAGTTTGTAGATCCTGATAATGGCAATTTTATTCCTACTAATCCCGAGCTCAAATCTGCCGGGATGAACTACACCTCTACGGCATATCCAAGTGGAATTACCACAGATATAAACGGAGACAGCCGTAATCCGCTAAAGCCATCCATAGGAGCAATAGAGCCCTATTTTGAGTTTTCTATCAGCGGAGACTTTAATGGCGGGGTGTATAATATATGTGGAGGAGATAAAGCACCATTGTCCGGTTCTGTAAAAAGTGCATTGACATTTAACTTCCCCGGTGGTAAAGTGGGCTATAAGTTAAACAATAAACCCATTCAGTATTTTGATTTGCCAACTATTTCAGCCGGAGGCACAGAGAATTTTGATTTTGGTTTAGTTGATTTTTCAGGAGCACCTAAAAATTCGGTTCTTAAGGTATTTATTTCTCATCCTGATGACAACCATGCGAACGACACATTGACATTTAATATTAATGTAGAGCGAGGAGCGTATGGAGGTGTAGTAACTATGAATCCTTCAACAAAAGGATATGCACCCAAGCCGGAAGAAGGCAGAGATTATTGGGTAACCATACCTGATGATGTAATCAAGTTGGATATCAGTGCACCAACAGAGTTTACCAATGCAGAATATGGTGTTAAGTATTCAGTAACAGGAGAAGCACATTCCATGTCAGGAGTTTTGTTACCTGCAAGCACATCCACATATAGCCATAATGTAGTAACCGGAGGTACTTGGTCAATCAATCCTCCAGAGGCTTATGTAGATAGTTTCATAGAAGTTTCTTTAAAACTTCACAATATGCTGTCAGGATGCGATTCAATCGTAAAACGTACAGTATTTGTGTCTGCATTTGGCAAACCTGATTTTAAGGATCCACAAGCATGTATGGGAACTCAAGTAGAATTTGAGAATTTATCAAATGTTCACAGCGGCTATTTAACCTATGAGTGGGATTTTGGCAATGGACAAACCAGTACCAATACAAACGGAAAAACAGTATATCCGACAGCCGGTACTTACCAAGTAACATTAAAGACAACCACATCTGAGTGGAAGTTTGTAAAGAGTATTACCAAAACGATAACCATCGCAGAAGGACCCGTTGCTAATTTTACAGTAGATAGCAAATGTTTTGGAGCTCCTGTAACTCTTACCAATACGACTACCAGTAATGTAGGCGTTCCGAATTACACATGGGATTTTGGGGATGGACAAAGCAGCAATGTTGCCAATCCTACTGTGAATTATGCCGTACAAGGAATGTATGATATTGTATTAACAGCAGAAAAGAACGGATGTTCCACCACAGCAACACAGACAGTATCGATGTTTGCGCAACCTGTAGCAGGGTTTAACCTGAGCAGCGGCAGTTGTGCAAATGCACCATTTGAATTTAACAATACTTCTACCGTGAGCCAAGGAAAGATAGGATATTTGTGGAGTTTAGGCGAAGACAATAATAAGTCCACCCAAAAACACGCAAACTACATGTACAAAACCGCAGGCACCAAAACAGTTAAGTTAGTAGTGTCATCTGCATTGGGTTGTAGCGATTCCATCACAAAGACAGTTACCGTAGTACCCGGTCCAACCGGAGATTTTACAGTAACCGGAGAATGTCAAGATGGAGATGTATTATTTGCATCCATAGATCCAAACCTAAGCGGAACAACATACAATTGGACAATTGACGGACAATCCGCAAGTGGAGTAAGTACTGTTACCAAACAGTTTAGCACAATTGGAACTCGCACAGCATCGCTTACTACAAGTTATCTTAACGGATGTGCTCAAACAGTAGCTAAAAGCTTCGTGATTAAACCAACACCAAAAGTTGATTTTGTAACCGGAGGTACTATTTGTTCAAATAACGAAGTAATTATTGAAAATAAAACAAAATGGTCTGACGGAAATGTAACATATACTTGGGACTTAGGTGATGGAAACACCTCTGTAAAACAACATCCTACACATACTTATTCAAATGCAGGAAATATTAATGTGAAATTAACTGCTAATATTGTTAATGGCTGTTCTGATGAAATTACCAAAACCCTTACAGTGAATCCTGCCCCAAATAGATGTCAGTTTGTAATAGATTTTGATGGTTCTAAGGGATTAAGAGCATATAATTTCGAGCCAACAGATGGAAATAATACAGGAGCAGAATCAGGGGTAACATATACTTGGTATTTTGGAACAGGAGCTAGTAATCAAGCCTCAAAGGGTGAATATGTTTATTCACATGATGGTCAGTACACTGTAACGATGAGAGCTAAAACAGCATCCGGTTGCGAATGTGAATCAACACAAACGCTGACCATAGATAGAACAAGCGTTAATGATGTTGTTGGAAACATAGGGTTCAATGTATATCCTAATCCAAGTACAGGTGTATTTACTATTGCAATTGCAGAACCTGCACAGAATGGAACAATTGAGGTATTTGATGTAATTGGAAATAAATTAGCAAATTACACTTATGCTGAAATGATGTCCATGAATTGGACTATTGATTTGTCTTCAGAAAGCAATGGAATCTATTTAATCAGATATTCTTCTGCAAACCAAACTATCACTAAAAAAATTAAGTTAGTAAAATAATTTTAGACAGCTACCTGATAAAAAGACCCACTGATTACAGTGGGTCTTTTTTTTGGAAAAAAATTTATGAGATAATACATGCAATTATTGAGTCGAAAATTGCGTGATAAATATCACTCCTTTTAACGGGCTTAAATATACAGAATGTGTTTTTTCAATAGACGAAACGAACGTATTAATATACTAATTTTAAAGTTAAAATAAACACAAAATTTGTTTTAATCATTTTATTCATTCAAATTTGTTTTCACTTAGATAAGCATATAAATTTAATATTTATGAATAACACATTTATAAACAACTCGTTGAGGTGTTTTGCCTTGGGTTTTTCCGGTATTGTTGCATTCTTGATTCCAATACAAGTAAATGCACAACTTTCAGGAAGCAGTTACACTATTGATAATTCAAGCGGTGCAAGTTCTACAAACTACGCCACATTTCAAGCTTTCTTTGATGATATAGCATTTGGTTCTCGCTCTGACGGAGGTGCCCCCAACGGACCTGACGTATCGGGTAATGTAACTGTCAATGTAAAGTCAAATGCAACTTTTAATGAGCAAGTTACCGTATATCCTTCTTGGACAATGGATCAATCTAATAGGGTAACGATCAAGGGTAATAATGCTTTATTAACTTTCAATGCTACCAATCCGTATGCAAGACATACTTTATGGCTTTATGGTGCCAGTTTTTTCACTTTTGAGAATTTGAGAGTAGAAGGGACGAATGCAAGTTATGTTCATACTGTGAGGTTGTCTGATTTTGCAAACTATAACATATTTTCGAAGTGCACTTTAAGTGCTCCAAAATATAATTATAGCGGTACTGTATATGCAAGTTACCCAGAGTCTATGTATAATTATTATATGGGTTTTTATTCAGGAGCTGTTGTTGTACTCAATAGCGATCCGGGATCTCTGGAAGCAGAGAGTTATTATTATGGACAAAATGGTAAGGGTAATAAATTTGAGAATAATTTGATTATAGGACCACCGGATGGTTCTTCTTTGATAGGACCTACTTATGGAATTTTTGAACAAGGTGGTGCATCTTATGATGATGGTGAAAATGAGTTTGTTGGAAATGTTATAAAGAATATTAGTGCCGTAGGTATATATTCATTTGGCAGTAGTGGCGGCAAGTATAATAACAATGAAATTACCCATAATCTAAAAGCCCCGTTTCAATATCCATATTATGATAATTGGTTTTATGGCATTGATATACGTTGGCCTGATTTGAACGCACATTCTGATAAAGACATTGAAATCATAGGAAATAATATCCATGATGTTGGCGATTTTGCACGAAGTGATAATGCCGGTTCTTTCTGTGGAATTAATGTAAGTGCACTCTATGGATGTGAATATTGCTATAATATGCACTATGGTGCAAACATTGTTAGAATCGAAGATAACACGATAGTAAATAATGTCATTGGCAATAGTAACTACCCCTATAATAATTTTTATGGTATATCTACACCATCAGTCGGTTCTGCATTTATCATTAACAATATTGTTGCGAACAATATGATATTTAATACTTCTTACGGAGATTTTTATCCTTATGATTTATATAAATTATATTCTTCAGGTGATGTGGTTAATAATACATTTGCGTTGACTAAAAAAGTACCATCCGGAGTGTATTGTTATGGTTATAACTATATTTATGCTTATGGGTATAATGCAAACCAAGCCAATCCTCCAATTGAAAGTTCTACAAGAGTTGAGAACAATATATTTCATTATGATTTGAAAGGTGTAACCGGAGGTGAAATTGATTTTGATATGGAATATATTAGTTCTATCCGTAATAATGACTTTAATTTAGTCAATATGCCTGCATACTATCATTATTTTTATGCAATAGGTTCTTCATATACAAGTGCAAACGGTCAAATAGATGTGGCGCAGATTAATTCATTAAGTCCGGAGTCCAAAGATAATATCAAGGCAGATCCTAACTTTGTTGATCCCAATAATCTTAATTTTACATTTATGAATCCTGCTTTAAAATCTGCCGGATACGGGTACAAAAACACAGTTTATTCAAGTGGTATAGATAAAGATATTAATGGAGATTCTCGTAACCCCTTACGCCCATCTCTTGGTGCAATTGAACCATTCTTTGAATTTAAAATATCCGGTACTTTTAATGGAGGCAATTATAATCTCTGTGGTGGAGATAAAATTCCAATGACCGGCACAGTAAACAGTACTTTAAACTTTGATTTCCCTAATGGTAAAGTTGGTTATATTTTAAATAATAAGCCTGCTGTCATTAAAAATATAGGCACTGTAGCGGCACTAAGTAGCGCAAGTTTCGACTTAGGATTCATTGATTTCACCGGTGCGCCTTTAAATACGATATTGAAAGTTTTTATTGCACATACAGATGATAATCACGCTAATGACACCCTTACATTTAATATTCAAGTAGGACGTGGTGCTTATGGTGGAATATTAGTTACAAATCCCACAAGCATGGGAAGAGAACCTGATTTGGATGAAGGAAGAGATTATTGGATTACTATTCCCGATGATATAATTAAGTTAGATATCAGTGCCCCAACTGATTTTACAAATGCACAATATGGTACGGGATATAAAGTTACTACTAGTGCAAGAACGTTATCAGGCATTGTTCTGCCTGCATCTGCATCTACTTATGTTCATAATGTAGTTACAGGTGGTACATGGCTAATTAATCCTCCTGAGTCAGTGGTTGATAGTTTTATTATTTGTGAACTTAGATTAAATAATATATCTACAGGCTGCGATTCTTTGGTAACGAGAAAGGTTTTTGTAGCGCCATTTGGCAAACCTCAATTCAAGGATCCTCATGCATGTATGGGCGCAGATGCTGAATTTGAAAACCTTTCTACTGTTCAGAGCGGTTACTTAACATACGAATGGGATTTTGGTAATGGACAAACCAGTACGAATACTAATGGTAAAACAAGTTTTGCTTCACCGGGAACTTATCAAGTTACTCTCACTACCACAACTGTTCCCCTAGGATTTGTAAAGAAACTTACGAAGTCAATTGTTATTTCTGAAGGTCCTGTTGCAGATTTTGATTTTACCAGCCGTTGTTTTGGTACGCCTGTTACTTTAGTGAATACAACAACAAGTAATATTGGTGTTCCTGCCTATACTTGGGATTTTGGTGACGGACAAACAAGCAATGCAGTGAATCCTACTGTTTCTTATGGGGCGAAAGGTTTATATATCATTACTCTAACTGCCGAAAAGAATGGTTGTGCAACAACTGTAGAAAAGACTATTGCCATGTTCGAACAACCAACCGCTGATTTTACAGTAAGCAGTGATAAATGTGCCAATCATGAATTAACTTTTACAAATAACTCAAGCAATCTAAGTGGTAAGATTGGTTATTTGTGGAGTTTTGGAGAAAACAATGTTCAATCAACTCAAGTTAATGGTGAGTATAGCTATGAAACAGCAGGAAATAAGAATGTAAAACTTGTTGTTCAAACCGCACTTGGCTGTATGGATTCTATCACTAAATCGGTTTCTATATTGCCTGGACCTTCCGGTGAGTTTAGTGTAATCGGAGATTGTCAAGATAGAGATATGATATTTGCATCTGTTGATCCTGTGTTAGGAGGTACAACTTATAATTGGACAATTGATGGTATCGCTCAGAGTGGGGTAAGCAGTGTTACTAAGAAGTATAATAGTATAGGAGAACATACTGTTACTCTTGATATTTCTTACACAAATGGATGCTCTAATAGTGTTACAAAGGTAGTTGCAGTGAAACCTACTCCAAAAGCAGATTTTGAAGTAGATGGCTCTATTTGCGCAAATAGTGAACTTATTATAGACAATAAAACCAGATGGACTGATGGCGAAGTGAATTATCTATGGGAGTTTGGTGATGGCAATACATCAATTCAACAACACCCTATTCATACTTACTCAACACCCGGAAATGTTAATGTTAAACTCATCGCGAGTATCACAGATGGATGTACTGATGAGATTACAAAAACATTGACTGTGAATCCATCTCCAACAAAGTGTCAGTTTACTGCAAATTATAATGGTAATAATGGACTTAGAGCTTTTGATTTTGAACCCACTGATGGAAATAATGTAGGCGTTGAGTCAGGAGTTACATATACTTGGTATTTTGGCGATGGATATAGTATGAAAGGGAATAAAGGTTCTCAAGACTATAATCAAGATGGAACCTATAAGGTTACAATGAGAGCAGAAACCGCTTTAGGTTGTGTATGTGAATCATCTCAAACCATTGTTATTGACCGCACTAGTACAACAACTATTTCAAGTAAATTTAACTTTAGCGTTTATCCTAATCCAAGTACAGGAGTATTTAAAGTTGAGGTTGTAAATGCTGATAAGGCAGGACTTGTTGAAGTGTTTGATGTAATTGGAAATAAGATTCAAAGTTATTCTTTGACAGAGATGAATGCTATGAATTGGAATATCGACCTAAGCACTCAAAGTAATGGTATCTATATCATTCGTTATGTCTCTGAGGGGCAGTTTGCTACTCAGAAAGTGAGGTTAATGAAATGATAATTTAAAGAATTTATCATACTAAAAGGGCTGTCTGTTAAGGCGGCCCTTTTTTATTAGTGCGCTGCTAACCAATTTTCTCCAACGCCAATTTCAACAAGAACCGGAACATTTAATAACATTGCATTTTCCATTTGATTTTTTACAATAACTTTCACTTGTTCCAACTCATGGTTTGGCACTTCAAATAGTAATTCATCATGCACTTGAAGTATCATTCTTGCTTGGATGTTTTTTTCATTAAAGGCTTGGTCAATATTAATCATTGCAATTTTAATCATATCTGCAGCGGAACCTTGTATGGGGGCGTTGATTGCATTGCGTTCTGCGAATCCTCTAATGGTTTGGTTGCGTGAGTTGATGTCCTCAATATATCTTCTGCGACCCATCAATGTTTTGACATAACCTTCTTTACGTGCAAATTCGAGTGTATTATCCATATACGCTTTTATTCCGGGAAATTTTATAAAGTATTCTGTGATAATATCCTGTGCCTCTTTGCGTGGAATGCCTATCCTCTCCGAGAGTCCAAAT
Source organism: Bacteroidia bacterium (assembly GCA_023228875.1). Lineage (NCBI taxonomy): Bacteria > Pseudomonadati > Bacteroidota > Bacteroidia > Bacteroidia bacterium. Next base: position 71,394 of record JALOAG010000004.1, read on the forward strand.
GCAGAAATGCCATAGATAATACCAAAATTGACTGTTTTTGCTTTCCTGCGCATCTCCTTAGAAACTTCCGCGTAAGGTACGCCAAATACTTTTGATGCGGTTGAAGCATGGATGTCTTGCCCACTATTAAAAGCTGCAATCATGTGCTCGTCTCCTGACATGGATGCAATTACTCTTAATTCAATTTGAGAGTAGTCGGCACTCATTAAACTATATTCTGCTGATGGAGTAATAAAGGCTTTGCGAATTTCACGTCCTTTTTCTGTTCTAATGGGGATGTTTTGAAGGTTGGGGTTGTTTGAGCTTAATCTCCCTGTGCCCACAATCGCTTGATTAAATGAAGTGTGTATCCTACCGGTGCTCTCTTTAATTAGCAATGGTAATGCATCAACATAGGTTGATTTTAATTTAACCAATTCCCTGTAATCTAATATGTGATTGATTATTTCGTGAGTATTAACCAATTTTAGTAGTACTTCCTCATTGGTTTGATATTGTCCGGTTTTGGTTTTCTTTGGTTTCTCAGATAGTTTTAGTTTGTCAAATAGCACTTCGCCCATTTGTTTTGGTGAGGACAAATTGAAAGACATTCCTGCAAGTGAAGTAATAGTTTTTTCAAGTTGTGCAATGTCTTTTGCGAGTTCATAAGAATAGTTTTGTAAGAAATTCTTATCCACCTTTACTCCTGTTTTTTCCATGGATGCCAAAACGGGAATCAACGGTAATTCTATTTTTGAGAATACTTCGGACAAGTTTCTCTCTTTTATCAAAGGAGCAAGTTTATATTTTAGTTGTAATGTTATATCTGCGTCTTCTGAGGCATATTTAGTTAATTCATTTAGTGCAACAGCAGTCATTTTGAGTTGATCTTTCCCTTTCTTACCGATTAGTGATTCTATGCTAATTGGGTCATATTGCAAGTAGTTTCTGGAAAGTTCATCCAAATTATGTCTTCTATCAGGGTCTATAAGAAAATGTGCAATCATGGTATCGAAGTAGGGTGCTTGTATTTGCACTCCTTCTTTGTTGAGAATCATTAAATCGAATTTTAGATTCTGCGCAACCTTCATTTTGGTTGAGCTAAATAGGGGTACTAATAACTGTAAGAACTCTACTTTGTTATTGTGATTAAGATTGATATAATATGCTTCATCTTGCTTAACACTAAATGAAAGCCCTATAATATTTGAGTCAATTGGATCTAAGCCGTCTGTTTCAGTGTCAAAACAAAATTCATTAACCGTGTGGAGTTTTTGAACTAAATCTGTTAATTCATCTTTTGAGTTAATTAGTACATAATGTTGTTGTTGTTCATTAAAATTTTTAAATATCTGAAGTATGTCTTCTTGACTTTGTTGTGGTTCTGTTTGATGAACAGCTGAAAACAAATCTTGTTGTGTCGTATTCTGTATTGGCTGGCCAAATACTTTTTGAGCTAAAGTGCGAAACTCAAGTTCTTTAAAGACATCCTCTAATTTTTGTTTGTCAGGAGGGTCTAAAATCAGTTGAGATTCATTGAAGTCAATGGGGACTTTTGTATTTATGGTTGCTAACTTTTTGGATAGAATGGCTTGTTCCTTATTTTCTTCAACTTTGGTTTGCAATGCTCCCTTTAGCTTATCTGTATTGCTAATCAGATTTTCAACAGAATGAAATTCGGAAATAAGCTTTTTGGCCGTTTTTTCACCTACTCCGGGTACCCCCGGAATATTGTCAATGGCATCTCCCCATAAAGCTAAAATATCAATCACTTGGGCAGGGTTGTTCACCTCCCACGCTTGTTTGACTGCTGTTGTGTCCAAAATGGTATGTCCATTGCCCATACGTGCAGGTTTAAAAATAAAAATATTGTCCTGTACTAATTGAGCAAAGTCTTTGTCTGGGGTCATCATATAGGTATTAAACCCTTTTGTTTTTGCTTCTAATGCTAAGGTGCCAATAATGTCATCCGCTTCATATCCATCCATCGTTATTACCGGAATATTAAACCCCTCAATGATTTGAAAGATATAGGGGATAGATGCAGACAAATCTTCAGGCATTGCTTCTCTTTGTGCTTTGTATTGCGGATAAATCTCATGCCTTTCTGTGGGTGCACTTGTATCAAAAACAACTGCTATATGTGTTGGTTTTTCTTTTTGGAGTACCTCAAGCAATGTCATGGTAAACCCATACATTGCTGAGGTGTTAAGCCCTTTTGAATTATATCTGTGATTATTGCTGAAAGCAAAGAATGCTCTATAGGTTAGTGCCATGCCATCCAGCAAGAAAAGTTTCTTATCTGACATGGTTCAAAGGTAGGAAGTTTTGCTTAGTTCAAATGCACTCCTACTGTTTCTGACTTTGTTCTTGTTTAAATTTGTTTTTTGCGGTTTGTCCAATAGGGATAGGGGATCCGTCATCATCAATTCTTACAAAGGTAATACTGGTGGTGCATGCTACTATTTCTTCTCCGCTGTATAAACTAAACCTTCTGGCTTCTATATTCAGTGTGATTGATGTATTACCAAGTTCTTTAACATTGCCGTATATATGGACGTGTTGCCCACTTTTTAAAGGTTTTTTAAAAATAAGTTCTCCTACTCTCACTGTAACCATATTCGGAGTATAGCAATATTCGCAAGCAAGAGCTGCTGCAGCCTCGTCAATCCAGCCGATGAGTCTGCCCCCGAATAAATTGCCATGGACACCGATATCCCTGCCCATGATGATTTTTTTTGTAAGTAATTTCATTTCTTTCGATGAGTCCATGTAAACTGATTAATCAACGTCTTTGTTGAGAAACTTGTTGCCGCTTTCTTTAAATTTGGGTTCACCTTCTTTGTTCTCGAGATATAATTTTTTGGCATTTTTCTCATCAACTAAAGGCTCTAATTGGATACCCATTCTCACATAAGCAGGTATGTCTAAATTACTCATATTGGATCTGTTATTTGCGTTTGCAGAAGGTGCAGAAAAATCAAATGCGGGTTCATCGTTGAACCTGTGTTTGTCAAAACTAAATAAACTTTGAGGAGTGTTAGTTGCTTCTATTGAGCCGAAGTCAAAGGTGTTCTCATGTGTGTTATTTTCTAACTCAATATTCAAAGGTTCGCTTTCGTCTTTGTCAATATCAATTATGATTTCTTCTTCACGTTCAACCGTGGAAGTTCTTTTTTCAAAACCGGTAGCAATCACAGTGATTGACAATGCTTTACCTAATCCGATTGTATGCGTTACTCCAAATTTTAATCTGGCATTTTGGCCTGATATATTTTGGAAGAAAGCTATAATTTGATCAATCTCATTTGCATAAGGCTCTTCTATATCGTAAGAAATATTAAGGAGTATATGTTTGGCACCATCAATATTGGTGTCGTCTAATAATGGAGAGTCTAACGCCATTTGGGAAGCAGTCAAAGCTCTTTCTTCACCTTCTGCAATACCTGTTCCCATAATTGCTCTGCCGCTGTTTGACATGGCTGTCTTAACATCTTTAAAATCCACATTCATCTTGCCCGACACGGTGATAATTTCTGCAATACCTTTTGTTGCAGTGCAAAGAACATCATCTGCTTTTGCAAATGCCTCAGAATATTTAAGGTTGTGATACATCTGTAAAATTCTATCGTTAGTGATAATGAGCAATGCATCAACATGGGGGCGTAATTCTTCTATTCCTTTGTGAGCCAGTCCGATTTTATGAGGTCCTTCGTTTTTAAATGGTGTGGTAACAATAGCTACAGTGAGTAGTCCCATATCTTTTGCAACCTTGGCAATCACAGGGGTAGCACCGGTTCCTGTTCCTCCACCCATACCTGCGGTAATAAAAACCATTTTTGTATTATGACTCAAAGCCTCTTTTATTTGGTCAAGGCTTTCAATCGCACATTGTTTGCCTACTTCAGGTTCAGAACCCGCACCCAATCCTTCGGTTAATGATGCACCTAATTGAATCTTGTTAAGAATAGGGCTGGTTCCTAAAACCTGTAAATCTGTATTGCAAATAATAAAATCAACTCCGTTTATTCCTTTGTCATACATGTAATTTACTGCATTGCCACCTCCACCGCCAACACCGATTACTTTAATGATGGAACTTTGATTTTTAGGTAAATCTACTTGAAATGTCATAATTGTTGTTGTTTCTGTGTTTGTTCTTAATTATTGAAAATCTTTGCTGTTATTGTCATCTTTTAGATACTCCAGCAATCCTCCACCAAAATTTTTCATCTTATTAAAGAAACCTCTTCCGTCTTTGTTAATCACCTGCTTTGTTTGTTTTGTGTTTTCGCTCGAAGATTGGAAGTTATTATCTAAAGGCACTTCTTTGTCCATGCCATATATTAACAAGCCTGCACCTGTTGCATACATTGGACTTTTTGCTTCAGAGACAGCTCCTTTTGCAAGATATTGATTGGGAAAACCAGTTTTAACCTTAATCCCTGTAACAAACTCTAATAGTTCTCCAATGTTTTTCATTTCAGCCCCTCCACCTGTTACGACAATACCTGCTGTGAGCTTTTTCTCATATCCACTATTTCTAATTTCAAAATCTACTTTCTTGAATAATTCAATCAAACGGGCGTTGATTACTAAGGAAAGATTCTTTACGCTGATAAACTTCTGTTGTCTTCCGTTTTGTTCTGAAACATCAATAAGTTCATTGCTTTGAATGTTGTCAGGAAAAGCATCGCCAAATTGAATTTTTACAGACTCACTAAAGTTATCCATAATCATAAAAGCTTCAGAAATGTCTTTTGTAATTCTTTGTCCGCCAATTGGGATAACGGCTGTGTGCCTTATTCTGCCTTCATGAAAGATGGCCAAATCAGAAGTTCCGCCACCTATATCAAGCACGGCAACACCAGCCTTCATTTCTTCTTCAGTAAGAACAGCTTTGGCAGATGCAATTGGCTCTACTACAATGTCTTCCACATTGATATTGCACTTCTGAATACAGCGTTTAATGTTTTCAGCAGCTAAAATCTGTCCGGTGATGATATGGAAGTTAATGTCTATTCGAGAACCCGTCATTCCTGTAGGGTCATCGGAAGGATTGGAATCTACCTCATAGTCTTGAGGGAGTACATGTAAAATGTGATTACCGGGATTCGTATTGATGCGGTACATCTGTTTGCGTATATCTTCCAATTCCTCTGCAGTTATTTCAGCATTTGGGTCTTGTCTAAAAGCACTATATGGTTGGGTAAAGCTATGGATGTGTTTACCAGCAATACCTACATAAACGCTTCCTATCTCAACATTGGCTGAACGTTCAGCTTCTGCAACCGCTTTTTTCACTGCTTCAACTGTTTTAGTGATATTATTCACCATGCCTTCTGTGATGCCGCCCATTGAAGAAGTCCGCCCTATTCCCAGAATATTAATCTTGCCGTTTTCATTTCTTTGACCGACCATGGCACAGATTTTAGTGGTTCCCATGTCTAAACCAACAATGACTTTGTTTCTGTTATCTTCTCTGTTTTTGCTCATAAAAATTCTTTGATACTATTGATTTCTCTTTTTTGCTACTATTTGCCCATCGAAACGCAAGTCTATAACACTGTAATCATCCCAGTCAATCTTGCTAAGTGCTTGATTATAAAAGAGCTTCAGCTTTTCAAGCTTGGTTTCTATTTGGGTTGGTTTTCCAACAACAATTGTATGATTTCCTACTTTGGGAATCAAAAGAAAGCCTTGATTTTTATCTACATAAACTTGTTCAATCTGTGCTTGCCAAAAAGGATAGGCATGTGTATAGGTAAATAATTCCAATGCTCCGAGCAATATCTCTGTGTGAATGTAATTGGAGTCATTAGCTGCCTCATCTACTGCACCGCTCAATACAGGCACTCTGACCGAATAATTAGGGACGGTTGGAATTTTTAATCCATTTTTCTCTACATAGTAGCTTTCTCCTTGTTGATTAACTACCCTAAACAGTGGTTCCCGTTGTTTTACATCTATCACAAGCTTTCCGTCATTCCCCAAAAAAATGTTAGCCTTTTCAATGTATGGGCTTGATTGTAAATTATACAACATTTGATAGGTTTTGAGTTGTTTTAGCGTCTTGCCTTTCAACTCATTTGGATTTGTTATATGAGATGCGATTTCTAGTACGTGTTCTTGTGAAAGAAAATAGATAATACCCTTAGGTTCAAAGTTGATTTCCACCTCTTTGCATACTACTGCTTTCTGTTTCATGGTCGCCATGACTAATACTATGATTAGCAATAGCAACCCTACAATAGGAAATATCCATTTTTTAAGCAGATGCAAAAAGTTCTTCATAAATTTCTTTCACTGGCTGGGTAATTCTGTCTATATCGCCTGCACCCATTATGAGTAATAATGATGGTGGATTATTTTTAATTTTTTGATAAATTTCAGTTGCGGAAAAAACGCCTCTACAGTTAGTGAGTTTAGCAGCAATTGCGTTGCTTGTTATACCTTCTATCGGTTTTTCTCGTGCAGGATAAATGTCCATTAACCAACATTCGTCCAGCATGTTTAGGCTTGATACAAAGCCATCCAAAAAGTCTCGAGTTCGTGTATAGAGATGCGGTTGAAATATACCCGTTACTTGGTGTTTGGGATAAGTCTTCTTTACCGCATTGATAATTGCTTGTAATTCAGTTGGGTGGTGTGCATAGTCGTCTATTACAATGTGCGTAGGGGTTTCAAACAGTTTTTCAAATCGTCTTTTTACACCATGAAAGTCAGCGATTGCCTTTGCTGCTGTTGGTATGTCGAGTTTTAATGTGTCTATTACGCCCAAAACAGCTGTTGCATTCTCCGCATTATGTTCTCCGCCAACTCCTGATGTTACTTGAAGTTGCATTGTTTTACTGTGCCATCCAAATGAAAAGTGATTTTCTTCGTAATGAGGATTTGAATATTGATAATCTGCCTCAGGATGGTTTCCGTATGTTTTTGATTGTATATGCGAAGCAAAGGGGAGGTCAAGCCCATATTTTTGAATTAACACTCCTTGTGGTTCAATGCACTGAACAAATTCTTCAAATCCTTTTCTAAACCCTTCTTTTGCTCCGTAAATATCTAAATGGTCAGCATCTGTTGAGGTTACAATAGCAATATTGGGATGCAGGTGTAAAAATGAATGGTCAAATTCATCTGCTTCTACTACCATAATAGGTTTTTGCATCCATTCTTTTTTGTTCTTGATTGAGATGTAGTTAGAGCCAAAATCTGTACTTATGCCACCCAGAAAAGCTGTAAAGTTTATATTAAATATCGAAAGAGCCTTGGTAACTAAGGTGGTTGTTGTAGTTTTTCCATGTGTGCCGGCAATAGCAATAGTGAAAGTATTGCGAGAGATCATCCCTAAAACTTCTGCGCGTTTGTATAGTGTGATATTATGTGATTTAAAAAAAAGAATTTCGCCAAAATCCTTAGGCAGAGCCGGTGTCCAAATACAAATATGTGTGTCGGGCGCATGGATAAACTCTATTGGAATCTTTGAATAATCATCTTCATAATGAATCATCATTCCCTCATGTTCCAGTTCAATACATATAGGTGAGCGCACCTTGTCATAGCCATGAATCTCAACACCTTGTTGTTTCAAGTATCTGGCGATGGCACTCATGCCAATGCCTCCGATGCCGAGAAAGTATGCTTTACTGATTGCTCTCAAATCCATGCCACTCACTGTTTTGGAACGCAAAAATAGTTGAGAGATACTTGATGGTCTGCAACACTTATCCCCACAAAGAGAACAGTTTCTATTTTAAAGTAAAATATTTTTCCCTTCAAGTAATTAGAGTTTCACCCACTTGTACACGCGGGTATTTGAGCTATCGTTCATTCGAATGATGTAAACGCCAGGTGTGAGACGATGTAGTTGGATTGTTTCCATATTATTGTTGAGGGTAAACTGTGCAATCTCTTTGCCTTCTATGTTCAATACAACAACTTGAATCTCTGTTTCTATGCCGCCTTTGTTAAAGTGAAGTTCACCGGCAGATGGGTTTGGGAAAAGCTGAATTTTATCCAACAACGCAGATTGAGATACAGAGACTTGCACACTTGTTCCATCAACATCTTCTGCTAAAACTCTTCTCCCCTGGCTTACATTGTAGTAGGAGCCGCTTGGCGTAGTTTCAAGTTTTACTGTTTTTACCATATAATGATTATCACCCGACAAAGGATGTTCATCAGTAAAAGAAGTGACGGAAACCATGCTATAAGAAATCACATAATAGGGTCCTGCTTCTTTATCACTCCTATATACCAAATATCCTGATATACCTTGTTCAGCAGAGGCATCCCACGTCAATTTTACTTGTTTATTGTTGTTGATTTTACTTGCACTCAGATTAGAAATGGGATAGAGTGTGTGTAATCTTAGTGTGGGGTCACCCAATAAACTAAGGTGAATGCTTCTTTGAAAGACACCGGGATAAAATGCCAGAGAAGTGTTTGTGAGTTGATTTTGTTGTGTCAGTTGAAGGCTATACCCTATATTTTCACCTAAAGCCATGTGGTGAAAATGATACACTGGACGACCATCCCAAACAGAAGTTAAGGTGTATCCGGGACCGCCAATTGAACCTCTGAGAAAATTGTTGTTGTTGTCCCAATCTCCAAAGTATGAACCAAAATAATTAGAGAAAACAGAATAAACAGTGTCTTTAAACTCATTCACAGAGCCAATGCCGCTCAACGAAGTATATCCGGCAGTTGTGGTTACACCAGACCATAAACAAGGCGTGGATTTAACTGTTGCAAAAAATGTGTTGGACACTTGTTTCATGCTGTCTTTTTCAAATAAAGAACGTTGAAAGAAGTGAAGCCGTCCCGGAGCCTCAGAGCCTAATAAGTTTAATCTATCTTCAAAAATATACCGTGATGGCACAACAATGTTCTTGTTGCGAAAATTATGATCTTTGTCAAGATAGCGTTCGGTTCTTCCGATATAATCCAACCCTACTGCATCTATATTTGACATGTCAATTCTGCCGACTTGTAACACTACTTTGTCAGGGATGAAACTCTGGTCAAATTTGCCATCATTGGGTCTATTCTTGTTAGCTTCCCTGTTAGCTCCGGTGTTTGAAGCATAATCAGTAAAAGCAGATTCATTCATAATACCGTAATATACATCTGCTACCCATGCACCATTGTGGTCGGGAGTGTGTCCGTCCGGAGGTGATGGAACATCAAAACTACCAAAGTTGCCTGAATAAGGTACAGGAATATTGCCCAATAGAATGAGTGCCGTTGAGTTAAATGCGTCTTTATCATACCAAGTTTTAATTTTGGCTTTAATAGTCGGAACAGAATCGCTCTCTGTTTTGTCTGCAACTGAAACAACCCATCCATCTTCAATTAAATCATTTTTGAAACGTTCAAATTTTACTGTAAGGGTATTTTGAATCAATGTGTCAGCCACAATCAGAAGATTTCCTTTGTATGGGTTGATACCAATTTTGATGCCTGCAGAAATGCCACCCCAAGCAAAAGTTACAGCAGAATTATTGACCGTAAAGGAAGTTCTTTGTACAAAAACATAGTCATATTGCATACCCGGCAAAACAGCTTCATCAATGTATATGTTTGAAGGGGCATTCACAGTGGCTATGGGAGTCGTAGCAAAGCTTTCCTCATCTTTGTTCTTTTTGTATATTTCTGTTGATACTATAAACCCTGTTGTGTCCCAAGTGAGTGTAATTTTAGGTGGGTTTTCAGAGATGATCGCATGCGCTATTACTGCTCTTTCTTTAATTCCGCCTTGTCCTGAAACGGAGGATTGAATTGAGAATAAGAATATTAATAAAGTAAGGGGCAGTCGTATTGGTTGTTTCATAATGGTATTGTTTGTTCTTAGCAAATGTAAAAAGTTCTTTTTACCATGCTGAAACATTTTTTTCAATCCGGATCTATAAAGAAAATCAAGGAGGCTGTGAGTGCAAAGTTGCTGTTTTTGCGTACTACTGTTGCAGAAGGATAGGGCTCGGCAGATTGATAAGGAACAAATTGATCTCTATAATTGGTTTGCATTAAACCAATATCAAAACCATATTCTTTCTTTCTGATTCCCATGCCGACTGAGAAATTCCACTCATTATAGTCATGTTTTAGTGCTTGAATATCACTTTTATAGGGATTTTGATAATTTGCAACACCGGCTCTCAATCTCACGTCTTTTCCAACCAATACTTCACCTCCCAACCGGACATTGTAAGTAGGTCTTAAATCACTTTTTATAATAGTGTTTTCAACAAGATAGTTGTCAAACTCAGACCCCATGCTCATGTTTGAATAATTCACTTTTTCTACATCAAGTGAAATAAAACCAAACTTTCCGGTAACGTATGATGCACTGAAGGTGAGTCTGGTGGGTGTCCTGACAAAATATTTAAAAGGATATCGACCGGTTTGATTGTTATAATCCTCAGAAGGGTCTCTTTGAACGTTGATAAGAGTTGTTGGCGCTCCAGCGTAGGAAGCGTCAAACACCGATGTCATTTCATAGAAGTAATTATCGGAAATGGTAATTTTTTCTGGTGACTGAAAACTCAATCCAACTCTAAATTCTTCGATAGGGCGAAAAATTACTCCTGCTTTTACACCATATCCGCTGCCTTCTGATTTGATGTCTTGGACGAGAGTTAGGTTCTTAAAACCTTCGTCAAAAAACTTGTTATCTTCTCTAAAGGTATTGATCTCATTTCGTTTTGCTTTGCTATAGTGCAGGCTGATTCCTCCATATAAAATATTGCCATAGTTAAAACTTCCTCCAAAATTCCAATCATACATTCCGCCTCTTGTTTCAATGATGCCAGTTTGACCTGCATCCCGTTTGTCTGCCATTCTGATTCCCCATTCACCCGGAGTGGAATCTGAAGGGTCTAAAAGATAGGTCTGATATGCTACCCAACTGATTGAATTTAAATCATCAGGATGCTGTGTGCCTTGTGCTTGTTCCCAAACAAAATCCATAAAAGAACTTTGTCTATTCTGCCCTTGATAAAATGTTTTATTATAAAAGTTGTTATAGCGATTTACTTGAAATGCAAAATTGTAACTAACAAGTTCGTCAGACTTTTCTGTGCCTTTTTCATGAAGCATTTTTGTATAGACATAAGAGAAGTTAGGAATAGTAAATCCAAACAAATTATCAGACATAAAGTATCCCAAATATTCTGATTTGGTTGTAGGATTCACTAATCCTAAAGAAATATTAAATTCATTCTGACGATAAAATCCTAATCCCGCAGGGTTGATACTGTATGAGCCGATTTCCGACCCAACTGACCCAAGTGCTCCTGCCGTTCCCAGTGCCATTGCGCTTCCAAATGGTCTGTATTGAGCGTAGTGTAGAGCATCTATTTCGTTTTGAGCAAAAACTATCCCTTGCAGGGATGTGAGTATTAACAAGAGTCCTGTCCTTAATTTCATCCGCTTTTTCTTCTGTTCTTTACTATTTTATCGTTTGCCGCCTCTTGAATTACTGCCGGATGATGTGTTGCTGCTTCTAGAGCCGTAGGAACCGTTGGAGCCGGATGAGCCACTACCGGAATTAGAACTTCTGGGAGTGTTGTACGAAGGTATAGAACCAGAGGTGCCGGAACTAGGTTGTTTGTTTGTTCTGACTGGTGTACTTGTGCCGGTTGAAGGAGTGTTAGAACTTCTTGAATTTGAACTTCTTGAGTTTGTAGAACTATTGCCTGATGGATTGTTTGGTGTGCCATACACAGGAGTCGATCTGTTTTGGCGTGCAGGTGTTTGGTTTGAACCATAGGTTTGACGTTTTTGCATAGGTGCAGGTGTAGCGGTAGTTGTACCTCCATTGCCCCATGATGAACCATAGGAACCCCCATTCATATAGCCGTGCATATAGCCCATTGTATAAGGATCGCCATAAGTATTATAATTGTAATACGGATTCATGTAATAAGGATTATACATTGAATAGGGATTGTATGAATAATATGGATTATAAAATCCTGAGCCGTATCCCATACCGAAATTGTTATAGCCTGTCCAGAAGCTATAGCCGGGGCTGTAAGGATTATACATGCTGCCCATGCCAATCATTACTGAAATGCCGGTGCGAGGGGTGCTGTAATATCCTGTTCCAAAGCGATTGAAATACCCACCATAATTTAGTCTGGAATCTGATCCGTAATAATTATTGATAACAGTATTATTCCCATTACTATTGGAATTGTAATTGGATTGATTCTGCAAAGAGTTTCCGGTTTGATTTTCTGTTAAACTTTCAGGAGGGGTTTCTTGCTGACTTTTTTTCTTGTCCAGAGCGGCTTGTCTTCTTGCAGATGAAGGAGAATAGTACATGTCGTCATACTGAGAAAGGGTTTTGTTGGATAGCCCGCAAGAAGCTAATGTAAATGCCAATGACATTGTAAAAGCAAAGTTGAGTAGTGTCGTTGTTTTTTTCATAGCCTTAGATTTTGAGGGTGTTTCAGTTTGCATACCTTTGCACCCTAATATTTTCACTACAAAGTTAAACAATAAAAGTGCCAAATTTATATGGGGTTTGAAAAAATAAAGCGCAGCGAAGATTATTCAGCATGGTATAACAATCTTGTAAAAGAGGCAGATATGGCAGAACATGCCGCTGTCAAGGGGTGTATGGTGATTAAACCTTATGGTTATTCTATCTGGGAAAGAATGCAACAAAAACTCGACAAGATGTTCAAGGATACAGGACATGTCAATGCTTATTTTCCGCTGTTAATACCCAAATCATTTCTCTCTAAAGAGGCAGACCACGTAGAAGGCTTTGCTAAAGAATGTGCCGTTGTTACACATTACAGATTAAAAAATGATGAACATGGGAAAGGTGTTATTGTTGACCCTGAAGCTAAACTTGATGAAGAATTAATTATCAGACCTACTTCTGAAACGGTTATCTGGAATACCTACCGCGATTGGATTCAGTCTTATCGCGATTTGCCTTTGTTGATTAATCAATGGGCAAATGTTATGCGTTGGGAAATGAGAACTCGTTTGTTTTTAAGAACTTCCGAATTCCTATGGCAAGAAGGACATACAGCACATGCATCAAGAGAGGAAGCCGAAGCAGAAGCAAAACAGATGTTGGATGTTTATGCAGATTTCGCAGAAAATTTCTTGGGTGTACCTGTAATTAAGGGGGTGAAAACTGCCAACGAGCGATTTGCCGGAGCGGTTGAAACCTATTGTATTGAAGGATTAATGCAAGATGGTAAGGCTTTACAAATGGGGACTTCACATTTTTTAGGACAAAATTTTGCAAAAGCTTTTGATGTTAAATTTCAAAATAAGGAAGGGAAACTGGACTATGTATGGGCAACCTCTTGGGGTGTGTCCACTCGCTTGATTGGAGCGTTGATTATGGTACATAGTGATGATGATGGATTGATTTTGCCGCCCAATTTAGCTCCGATTCAAGTCGTATTGGTTCCTATCTACAAGACAGATCAAGAACACGAGTCAATTGTAGGGTATTTACATTCTTTGAAATCAGAATTGGACAAGGCGGATGTTCGTGTCAAAATTGATGATCGTGATACATTAAAGCCGGGGTATAAGTTTGCTGAATGGGAACACAAGGGAGTGCCATTGCGCATTGCTGTTGGACCAAGAGATATGGAAAATCATACAGTGGAATTAGCAAGAAGAGACATCAAGACAAAAGAATCTGCACCTCAATCCGGTTTGGTTGACCTGGTAAAAAGTTTGTTGCCTCAGATTCAATCAAGTCTATACAATATAGCCAAGGAGTTTCGTGATTCAAGGATTACACGTGTTGAGTCTTGGGAAGAGTTTGAACACGCCTTAGACAATACACCCGGTTTCATTTCCGCTCATTGGGATGGAACTTCAGCAACTGAGCAGGCTATCAAAGAAAAAACAAAAGCAACCATTCGCTGTATTCCTTTAAACAATCCGCAAGAAGAAGGTAAATGTGTTTTCAGTGGAAGACCCTCAAAGGAAAGAGTATTGTTTGCACGCGCTTATTAGAAATTATTAGTGCACCATTGGAGTAGTTTCTCCAATAAAATTATTGCTCAAATTGTCTGTATTTTTCTTGAAAGCGCAAGGCGTACAAGTAGTTTGAGTTTTTCCTGACTATTAGAGGATAGTCTATCTTTTGACTCATTTTGAAACAACTCGCGAACACTAAGAGGAACGCTGTAAGGGATTGTCCAAGCGCGTAAAGAATGTGCAATATTGTTCATGGTTTGAATGCCGTTTACCGCATGTGAGCCATCTGCCCAACAAACGGTTCCGATAATTTTATCAGTCAAATATGGAGTTGCGGACTTTGCGGTAATTTCCAACCAGTCTAGACAATTTTTCATAACACCCGGAATGCTTCCGTGATAAAGAGGCATAAGCCAAAAATGTAAATCAGCATCCTGAAAAGTATTACACATCTGAGTTACTTCAATAGGAATTTCTTTTATTAAAGAAGGGTTCAGCATTGGGATATTGGATAAACTCATATCAAAGATTGTCGTCTTGACGTTTTGTTCTTCAAGCTGTTCTACTATGAAATCATTAATTATTTTTCCAATGGAATGATCTCTATTTTCCATAGAGCCATTAAATATCATTACGTTCATTATCCGCTACTCTGTTTTTGTTTTGTAGGTTTTTCTGATTGGGTGCAAATATATTACTCTGTATGCTTCCAATAAACGTTCCTTGTGTGTATTCAGTCAAATGAACGTATTGGCTGATAGAAAGTTGTGTGAGTAAAATCTTGAGTTAAGGAACAGGATCGTGCCCGTGTCCTCCCCACGGATGACAGCGTGAAATACGTTTTAATGTAAGTAATCCGCCTTTGATGATGCCATGTTTTTTGAATGCTTGAATTCCATATTCAGAACAAGTGGGTGTAAACCTGCATGAGTTGGGAAGTAGGGGGGAGATTGCCAACTGATAGACACGAATCAGCCAAATGAAAGGCTTAGCTAAAATGGTTTTTAATTTCATTTGCAATGTGCTTTAGGCTTTTTTGCATGGCTATGTGCATGGTTGAGTATGGAAGTTCTTCTGTAGCGATATATGCAATTGCCAAATGTAGGGAGTTGTTAAGATTGCCCGGAAGATTTTCTATCAAAAGGTGTTTGTTTAGCCTGTAAACTTCGCGACACAAACGTTTAATACGGTTGCGGTGCACAGCCTTTTTGAACTTCTTCTTTGAAACAGTGATTAGTACTTTAACAGCAGCGTCCTCTCGATTTTGAGCTTGATTGAAAATAAAAAAGAAAGGGTAAGAAGCAAACTTCTCACCCTTATCAAATATTGTTTGAATATCTTTTTTACTGCAAAGTTTTTCGTTTTTGCCAAAAGAGAAATTCACGGCACATGATGTTAAGTAACCGTATTGTGATTATCTCTTATGTCTTGCTTCGCAAGAAACAGTCAATCTTTTTCTGCCTCTTTTTCTTCTGGCAGCAAGGACTTTTCTTCCGTTTGCTGTTGCATTTCTCTCTCTAAACCCGTGTTTATTTCTTCTCTTTCTGTTCGAAGGTTGGTATGTTCTTTTCATGACGCTTGCTTTTCAAAAAAGGACTGCAAATGTAATACTTTGATTTAGTATAAAAAATTATTTTCTAAATTCTTTATTTGTATCTGTTTTAGTATGCATTTAGGTAGGGTTTACGCCATTTGCAAAGCAAAATTAAAATGTATGAACAATGCTGTTTGTTGTGTGAAAACAAAGAAAAAATAGCTTGTTCTCAAAATTAAAATGTTATTTAGCACTCCGAAAAAATCTGCTTTTGAGTGGATTACAATGAGTTAAATATTTTATGACACACAAAGAACTTTCATTAGAAGAAATTCACAATTTCAAAGGTAAATTTCCTAAACAATTATGGTACTTATTCTTGTCCGAAATGTGGGAGCGTTTCAGCTTCTACGGAATGAGGGGGATGTTAACCTTGTTTATGGTTGATCAACTTTTTATGTCGGATAGTGATGCACAGTTGCGATATGGTGCAACACAGGCATTTATTTATGCATTTACTTTCATCGGTGGACTGTTTGCAGACAAAATCATCGGATTCCGAAAATCACTTTTTTGGGGAGGCTTAATGATGATAGCAGGTAGTGCGATTTTAGCAATTGACCCACATGAGTTTTTCTTTCTTGGTTTAAGTTTTACTGTCATTGGTACAGGTTTTTTCAAACCCAATATTTCCACTATGGTGGGCTTGTTATATCGAGATGGCGATAACCGCAGAGATGCCGGTTTTTCTCTGTTTTATGCAGGTATAAATATTGGCGCATTATTGGGGGGAGCACTGTGTGTATATGTTGGAAAGCATTACTCTTGGCACTGGGCATTTGGATTTGCAGGAATTGTAATGACCATCAGTTTGTTGACCTTTGTTTTTACGCAACATTCATTAGGTCCCATTGGTCATTCGCCTTTGAGAAGTAAATTGTCTGATGCTGATGAGTCAAATTCCGAAGGTGTGGTTGTTTCTGATACCAATCAGGAAAAGGCAGAGCAAAAAATTCCAAAGAATAAACGTTGGTATGAATATGCAACTTATTTAGGTTCACTTGCCGCTATTCCATTAATTTACTTAATGATTTACAATACACGCTATACGGATTATTTCATGTTTACTGTGGGTCCTCTCACCTTGATTTATTTCTTTATTGAAATGAAGAAACATAGTGCAGAAGCGCAAAAGAAATTAATTGCGGCTCTGTTGTTTATTGTGTTTTCGGTGTTGTTCTGGGCTATATATGAACAAGCAGGGGGGTCGTTGAGTTTGTTTGCTGCAAGAAACTTACATTCAACTTTGTTTGGTTCTTTGCATCTTGACCCAAATAGTGTGAACAATGGCGCAAATTCAATTTTTGTGATTGTCTTTGCCTTTATTTTTGGTTTTCTTTGGTTGGCATTGGCAAAGAAGAATATTGAGCCAAATACGGTGGTCAAGTTTGGACTGGGCTTTCTCTTCCTGGGTGCGGGTTTCTTTATCTTTTATGCATTGAGGTTTTTTGCCGGAGCGGATGGATTGTCAAGCCTCAATGTTTTTGTGCTGGCTTATCTTGTAGTTACCTTTGGGGAGTTGTGCTTGTCGCCAATAGGGTTGTCAATTATGACCAAGCTCTCGCCCAAATCAATGCAAGGAATGATGATGGGATTTTGGTTCTTGGCAAGTGCTTATGGACAGTATGTAGCAGGAATTTTTGGTTCTGGTATGGCACAAGGTAATGAAAATGCTACCAATTATGAAAAAATGTTAAATTTTACTGCCGGCTACAAACAGTTTGCAATTTACGCACTGATTGCCGGTGTTATTTTGATAGCAATTTCGCCCTTGATTAGAAAGTTAATGCAAGATGTAAAATAAGAATAAATGAATATTGACTATGGTTACACTACCTATAGAAGAATGTCCCGCCTATTTTGAAATGTATCTGCGATTAGTGGATGAGGATGTTTTGCAGGGACTCAACAAACAATTAGACGATCACACAGCTTTTGTGAAGTCAATTCCACATGCAAAAGAACTTTTTAGATATGCCCCTGAAAAATGGACTGTAAAAGAAGTGTTGGGGCATATAACAGATACCGAAAGGGTCATGTTTAACAGAGCCTTCTGCTTTGCCAGAAATGACAAGTCTCCCATCCCGGGCTTTGATGAAGATGCATACGTTGCAGAAACGAATTTTAATGATAGAACCCTTGGTGATTTGTTAGAGGAGTTTGTGCTGCTGCGAAAATCCGTAATCTATTTTTACAAAACTCTACGTCCCGATGATCTAAAACGCATTGGCACTGCTTCGGGTAAGAATGTGAGTTCGAGAGCTTTGTTTTATTTCATTCAGGGTCATTTGCAACATCATGTGAATGTATTGAAAGAGAGATATTTATAAGGTATTGTATTAAAAAAATGGTTAATGTGCTCAATCATATATCTGTTAGTAAATCCGCAGTTAATATCTTAAATTTGTCTTCGTGCATCATGAAATTAAAATACCTGTTCATCATCGTATTGACACTCAGTATTTTTGTGTCTTGTAAAGCTAAAAAGCAGGCACATACTTCTGAAAGTCATACCACCCAATCAAACGACAATACCTTGAATGAAAAAAGAGAAAATATTATTGTTTTTCTCAGTTTCAATATTTTCAAAGAAAATAAAAAGACAGTTGTACGACTTAAGGAGAAGAAGGAAGTTGTTGGACACCTAAAAGATATCAAACAACTTGTGAGAAATGAAAATACGTATTTAAAAATCTTGTTTTACCACCAATCCGATGTCATGGAGGAACGCAAAATAACACATCCTTTAATCGAATCTGTTGAACACCCGGCAGAAGAAGGTGGAGTGCTTATTCAGAGTGTAATCACAAGAGACAGTGCAACTTTTTTTGTAAGGGCACAGTTCTCCCAAGCTATTACTGCGGTTGAGTTTGTAGAAAATGTCAATGGAGTAGAAACAAAATTAAATACAATTGAAATCAAATGAAGAAACACACACTGATATTTGTTTTAGGTCTGCTTTATAGTATCTCAGCGCGGGCACAAGTCTTTACAAAAGACACCATTTTCTATAACGGTCCCTCAGACAAGTATATCAATTTTGTTGTTTTAGGAGATGGCTATGATAGTTCTGAATTGTCCAAATTTCATGATGATGTTATGTTATTGAGAGACAGTTTTTTCAATAAAGCTCCTTTCTCCTTGTATCAAAACTATTTTAACATTTTCAGTATTAATGTCATTTCACCGGAGTCAGGAATAAAACACCCTCGTACAGCAAGTGACTGTCCTTCATTAGCAACGCTGCCAATCTCTGATCCAAACAATTATTTTGGGACTGCGTTTGATGTTTCAGGAGTTCACAGGTTAATTTATCCAAATGATTTTGCTTTAATCGGGTCTGTTTTAATAGATAATTTTCCGGATTATGACCAAGTAATTATACTGGGTAACTCTCCCGAATATGGTGGGGCAGGAGGTGAAGTAGCTTCACTTTCTACACATAAACTATCTGTCGAAATCATGCTGCATGAATGTGGGCACTCTTTTGCCGGTTTAGCTGATGAGTATTGGGCTGGCGATATATATGCATCCGAAAAGAAAAACATGACTTATAAAACCAATGCAATACCTGAACATGTAAAATGGAAAAGATGGTTAGATACTGCCGGAGTAGGTATTTATCATCACAGCGGCACTGGTAGTGCAAGCGATTGGTATAAGCCACATACAAATTGCGAAATGCAGTTTCTGGAGAGAGAGTTTTGTGCCGTGTGTAGCCAGGGTATCATTGAAAAAATTCATTCCTTAGTTAATCCAATAGAAGAGTTTTTACCCGCCAATCAAATATTGGATGATATTGATACAGATTTAGAATTTAAAATTACCAAACTCATCATGCCGATTCCCAATACCCTGAAGATAGAATGGCAGTTGGACGGGCATACTATTTTTGCTGATACAAACGCAATTCGTGTCGTAGCTGACAGTATTAGTGATAAGTATCATACTGTAACCGCAGTTGTATCTGACACGACTTCACTAATCAGAACGGAGTTAGCAAATATTAAAAATATAAACAAGGTTGTTTGGCATATCAACAAAGACAGGGTTGTGAGTGTAAAGCCCGTAGTTGTTAGTACGCAGTATTTAGTGTATCCCAATCCGGCTGCGGAGGTTGTAAATATTTTGAACGAAGGACTCAATGCACAAGACGCTTATAGGATTGAATTGTATAATACTTTAGGTCAAATTGTACACTCACAAAATTGCTCTCAATCTCAAGGGCATTTTGATATTTCATTATCGGTGATAAGTCTCCCGACCGGAACTTACTTTGTACATGTTGTTACTAAAAATGGTACAGATAAGTTTAAACTGAGTGTTGTAACTGACTAAAATACTTTGGGACAAATATTGTTTTAATTAAGGATCGTCAATCAGCCTGTCACCGCATGTATAGCAATATCGGGCATCAGGATAATGGTCGTTTTGACCACATCTGTTACATGTTAGCCTTTTATTTCTTTTAGATTTAGACCTGTTTTTTGATAACTCAGAAGTTACAATTCCTGTAGGTACTGCAATGATTCCATATCCGCACAGCATCACAATGATAGATAAAAATTTACCTAAAGGTGTTACCGGTGAAACATCTCCATAGCCAACAGTTGTAATGGTAACTACTGCCCAGTAAATCGCATTGGGAATACTCTCAAAGCCGGGAGTGTCGCTTTCTATCACATTCATCAATGAACCGATAATGATTACAAGGAGCGAAATGAATAACATAAACACAATAATCTTGCGATAACTGTTCCTCAATGCTTCTGAAATATAGAAAATGGCAATTAAAAAACTCCGCATGTGGAATATCTTGAAGATTCTCAATAATCTCATTGAACGCAATACCATCAAGAATTGAAACTGAGGAAAAAAGAGGCTAAGAAATGAAGGCAGGATGGACAACAAGTCTATTATTCCAAAAAAGCTAAAGACGTAATGGAATTTTTTAGGAGACACACTGATACGGAGAGCATACTCGATCGTAAAAAGAATGGTAAAAAACCATTCAAACGCTTTTAAATACGTACCGGCTCTTTGATGAACGCTGTAAATACTGTCAAATAAAATAACGGTGATGCTACAGATAATGGCAAGAAGCAGCCAAATATCAAACCTCCTCCCGGCAGGTGTATTCGCTTGAAAAATAATGACATACAGTCTTTTTTTCCAAATATCTTTGTTTTGCATTTATTCAATCATTGTTTGGTTCTGAGCTTGCAAAACTATATAATTCTCAGGCAGGCATTGCGCTGTTTTTGAACATTCACTTTTTGTGCAAACTGCAATTCGTTCCTCCCTTCAAACGTATTTGACTTATTGTTTCACAATTTTTAATGTGTTCTCGCCAATTTTGATAAAATAGATTTCATTTGTCAAAACTGCAATATTGAGTTCTGTTTTTGTGTTGGTGAGTACACCTGAAAGCACTGATTTGCCATAAATATCAGTTAGAATATAGGGTACATTTTGTTGTTCAGATATAATGCTCAGGCTATTTTGTGCAGGATTGGGATATACGTTAACATAGTTGTATTGATGCTTAGTAGAGAATTTTACCAAGCGAATCTCACTTAAAGCCTCATCCCCATTGTAATCTACTTGTTTGAGTCGGTAAAAGTTTGTGCTCTTTGGATTGAAATCAGTGAAGGCATAATCATTAAGCTGATAGCTGCTTCCATTGCCTTGCACAGAGCCAATTGTATTCCAAGTAGCACCATCAGTACTATGCAATATTTCAAAGTAATTGTTGTTAACCTCTTGTGTAGTCTGCCATGTTAGCATTACTTGCTGGTGTTTATTATCAGATTTTGCATTAAAATTAATAAGGGATATTGGTAGTGGAGAAGGTCCCTTGTCTATTCCAAATGGGGAAAAGTTACTGACATAGTTTTTGTGAATAAGAGAGTCTCCATTAATCGAACTACTGCCGGTCATTGCAATTTCCCATTCAGAGCCATTATAATGGCTCTGAACCGGAGAGGAAAGTACACCTATGACATCAGAGGGGTGCCAGTTAAAAGTTAAATCTACTCCCAATCCCTTATTTGGATTTTTTTTATGAATATGCCACACTCTTTGAACATGAGCAATTCCAACCTTGGTTCCACTGTATCCATTTAGGTAAGCATCGTCCAAGAGTGTTAATGTAAATGTGTCATTCTCACTTGTTTTGTTTGTAATGGTAACTGGTGAGTAATTCGCTCCAAACATACCTGAAGCAAACACACGAGAATGATTGTTTTGTATTTCAATTATGATTTTACCGGAATTATTTTTGTGTTCAACATAGCTGTTTTCATTATAGCTGCCAAAGCCAAATGCTGTTAAGGTATAGCTGTTTAATATTATTTTTTTTGAGCTGCCATTAAAATCCACTAATCCGATAGTTTTGTTCCCGTCTAAAACTAGATCGTTGTTTGCAGTGGGTGAAAATACAATATCATCTCCGGATAAAGGAACAGTTGAAGGTGACCAATTAGAAGCATTTGTCCAGTTACTGTCGATTGTCCCTGTCCACTCACTTGCACAAGTACCTTTTCCTGCATCTGATATAGTCCACTTCAATGTAGTGGTTAGTATGTTTCTATATTCATAAGCTGCTTGTGAGTATTTTAAACCGGATGCTCCCAAATATTTTGATTTAGGAGTATTAGTATTTGAAGCCCATCCTACGAGTGTTTTTCCGTAATTAATACAATCCATACCGCAATTGTTTAGCATGTTGCTTACGTTTAAAATGCTTTTTAGATTCCAATTTTCTAAAGAATGGTTAAAAGCAGATGCATTGAAAAACATACCATACATATCGATAACATTGCTCACATTCCAACTGTCTAAGTCTTGGTTGAATTTTATAGCCCCGTTAAACATCTTTGACATATTCACTACATTACTTACATCCCAACTTCCTATGTCTTGGTTAAATGCCAAATTAACAGCATAGCAACCAAACATTCCTTCCATATTGACGACCTTGCTCACATCCCAATTACCAATGTTTTGGTTAAACTTTATTGCATCGTAAAACATGTATTGCATATCTGTAACATTTGAAGGTGTCCAGTTATTTATGCTGCCATTGAATTTTGACGCCTTGTTAAACATGTATTTCATATCTGTAACATTGCTTACATCCCATGCCCAGTTTGAAGTTGTACCCGTTTATCCACTACAGAAGTTAAACATATATGCCATACTGGTCGTATTGGATAGATCCGGAGTGTCTATTGCTGTAATTTCCAAAAGATTGGAGTTTGTAAATGCATACTCCATACTAGTCTATGAGGCATCTCCCCATCGCACTATTTCGGTAAGTTTTTGTGAACTGCTTGTGGTGACATTGGTTGTATTTAAGAAAAATCTTTGCAGTCCCGCAGGTTCAATAAACAGTTTTATTTTGGACTTTGAAGGTAATCCGGTGATACTTACTGCTCCTGTAGAAAATGTGCCGGAGCCATTTCCTCCGCTTCCGCCAATTTCTTCCCATTTATAATTTACGGTAGTGCTTGTTGCAGCATGAAAAGATATGGAAGTATAGGCCGTTCCTCCTTTGCTTGAATCCCATATTGTAACAAATGAATCTGTTTGTGCTTGGACAAACAAAGGAAATATCACAGTAATGAGTGATAGTATAAGGTTCGATAATGACTTTTTCATAGTATAAAAATTTTATTTGTGTAAAAATATGATAATTAATTAATAATGTGCAAATTGCATTTGTTAAGGGATTTGTTGGTAATTGACTTTCCTTGTTGTTGATATTGCTTTATAACGGAACGGTCTGAAGAATGTAGAAAATAGATTAAGAAATATTTCTCTTTTGATTATCTTGATTGATATTGAAAATTATCATTGTGCTTTTGAGAGAATAGAGGGGAAAATATCTTCTTTCTTTTCTTACTTTCGCGGACATGAACAACAGGCGATTTTATACTGTATTTGCTTTGATGATAATAGGTTTGCTAATGGCTTGTAATCAAACCTCAAAGGAGGACAAGATGTTGCAATTGATTGCAGAGCAAGAGAATGAAAGTACAAGCAAGGATTCACTCTATGCGCTTTATCAACGATTTGCTGCACTCTATCCTCAACATCCCAAAGCAGCCGGCTTCTTATATAAAACTGCGGATCATTTTAAGATGAAAAATCCTGAGAAATCCGCAATGCTATTTAAGGATTATTTTGATAATTATCCTGATAGTGCGCAGGCTGCTAATTGTTTGTTTAATGCAGCATTTATGTTAGAACAAGTTGACCCTGAATTGTCTATTCAGCTATATAAAAAATTTATTGGAAAATATCCTAAGGATGAGCGTACAGAGTCTGCTATTCAGAACCTGAAATTCGTTGGTAAGCCTGCCGAATATATTATGGAACAACTCAAACAAAGTGGAATGATTCAAGAAGAAATGGATTCTTTGTCAAACCAAGTTAAATAAAAATTATAATTTTACACACTGCAAAACAACTAGAAACATTATGTTAACAAAACTATTATCAGGGAAAAAAGGAATCATCTTTGGGGCGTTAGACCCTAAGTCCATTGCGTGGAAAGTAGCAGAAAGATGTCATGAAGAGGGAGCTGAATTTATCTTAACCAATGCACCAATCGCTTTGCGTATGGGTGCCATCAACGAACTTGCACAGAAAACAGGTGCAGAAGTGGTTGGTTGCGATGTTACACTTGACAGCGACATGGAAGCGCTGGTCGATGCCGCCATTGCAAAGTATGGGAAAATTGATTTTGTGCTTCATTCTGTTGGTATGTCTTTGAATATTCGCAAAGGAAGGGCTTATACAGATTTGAATTATGAATTCATGCACAAGACTTTTGACATTTCAGCTATTTCTTTTCATAGGCTGATGCAAACCCTATGGAAAAAAGATGCAATGAATGAATGGGGTTCAATTCTCGGGCTAACTTATATTGCGGCACAGCGTGTGTTCCCGGACTATAGCGAAATGGCTGAAAGCAAATCTTTGCTTGAATCTTTCGCACGTAGCTTTGGATACCGATTTGGCAAAGCAAAGCATGTTCGTGTAAATACTATTTCTCAATCACCTACTATGACGACAGCAGGTAGCGGGGTGAGTGGTTTTGACGCCTTTTATGATTATGCAAATAAAATCAGTCCGCTTGGCAATGCTTCTGCTGAGGCGTGTGCTGATTATTGTGTGAGTCTGTTTAGCGATTTAACCCGTATGGTTACAATGCAAAACCTGTTTCATGATGGAGGATTCTCTTTTACCGGAATCAGTGAAGAAGTGATGGATATGTTTAAGGGGGAGAAATAATGGAGTTGGACGTGCTGCACGCTATTAGCCCTATTGATGGCAGATATAGAAATAAATGTGCTCAACTTGCACAGTATTTCTCTGAGTTCGCTTTAATCAAATATAGGGTTAGAGTTGAAATTGAATATTTTATTGCACTTTCTGATTTTATTCCGGAACATTTCAATGCTAAAATTTCTGAATCCCAAAGACAGTTTTTGAGAAATATCTATTCTCAGTTTTCTGATGCAGATGCTAATGCTGTCAAAGAAATTGAAAAGACAACCAATCACGATGTAAAAGCAGTTGAATATTTCATTAAAAATAAGATTGCCGGAACTGAATTAGAGAATCTTAAAGAGTGGATTCACTTTGGACTTACTTCGCAAGATGTCAATAACACTGCAATTCCACTTTCTACTAAAGAAGCTTGGGGAAATGTAGTATTGCCTGAAATGCTCACTTTGGTTCAACGATTGGAGGAGTTGGCGCAAGAATGGTCGAACATTCCAATGCTTGCAAAAACACATGGACAGCCGGCTTCACCCACTATGTTGGGAAAAGAAATCAAGGTATTTGTAGAAAGAGTTAAGTCGCAAATAGCGCAAGCGAAGGCAATTCCTTTTTCGGCTAAGTTTGGAGGAGCAACCGGAAACTTGAATGCACATTTTGTTACTTTTCCCGATAAGGATTGGATAGCTTTTGCAACAGATTTTACAGAGAATAAACTTGGGTTGAGTCGTACTCCTTATACGACACAAATTGAGCCCTATGATAATTCGGCTGCATTTTTTGATGCAAACAAGAGGATTAATAATGTTTTGATGGATTTGTGCCGTGATGTTTGGACTTATATTTCGATGCACTATTTTACACAAAAAATCAAAAAAGGCGAAGTCGGGTCAAGTGCTATGCCTCACAAAGTGAATCCAATTGATTTTGAAAATGCCGAAGGAAATTTGGGTATAGCCAATGCGTTGTTGGAACATTTTGCTGCAAAACTCCCGATTAGCCGTTTGCAAAGAGATTTGACCGATTCCACTGTGTTGAGAAATGTAGGTGTACCGTTGTCGCATGGCTTGATAGCTTATCAATCAATTCGCAAAGGATTGGATAAATTACAACTCAACAAAGCTGCTATTGATCAAGATTTGGAAGATAACCTTGTGGTAGTTGCTGAAGCAATTCAAAATATTTTGAGGGTAATGGCTTATCCAAATCCTTATGAAACACTCAAGGAATTGACTCGAAACAACGAAAAATTAACACGAGAAAGGCTGAATGATTTTATTGATGGATTAAATGTGAACCAGGAAACCAAGAACAGGTTAAAATCCATCACACCTTTTAACTATACAGGTAAAACAGAGTTGTAGCAATTGCTTGCCATTTAGTGGGGCTCTCAATCCTGATAGACTTTCAAAGCCTCTTCTAAGCAGTCCATTGCTGCGTTGATACTGGCTTCGTTCAGAACGTAAGCCAATCGAACTTCAGATTGTCCTAACCCAGGAGTAGAATAAAATCCACTGGCAGGAGCCATCATCAGCGTTGCCCCTTTGTAACTAAAGGAAGAAAGTAGCCATTGACAAAAATCTTCACTGCTTTTTACCGGTAATTTTGCGATTATATAAAAAGCTCCTTTTGGATTTGGACAAACCACATTAGGCATGGCTTGTAAACGTTTTACTAAAATATTTCTGCGGTTTTTGTATTCTTCTAACACTTCATCAAAGTAATCATCCGGCAGGCTGCACGCAGCTTCTCCCAATATTTGTGCAAGTGTTGGAGGAGATAGTCTTGCTTGGGCAAATTTTAATGCAGTTTGCAATACTTCTTGATTATGGGTTACCAATGCGCCAATTCTGGCACCGCATGCACTATATCTTTTTGAAATGGTATCCAATAAAATCGCGTGCTTCTCTAAACCTTCTAAACTCATTACCGAAGTGTGTTGCGCACCGTCATAACAAAATTCGCGGTATGCTTCATCGCTGAATAAAAACAAATCGTGTTTAAGACATAAATCGCGTAATGTTTTTAATTCTTCTATACTGTATAAATACCCGGTAGGATTATTAGGGTTGCAAATCATGATCGCTTTGGTGTTTGAAGAAATTGAATGTTCAAACTCTTCAATCTTGGGTAGTGCAAAACCATCTTCAATGTTTGACTTGATAGGAACAACCTTAACTCCTGCAACCTTTGCAAAACCGTTATAATTTGCATAAAATGGTTCCGGAATAATGATTTCGTCACCGGGGTTCAGACAGCTAAGCATTGCAAAAGAAATGGCTTCTGACCCTCCTGTGGTTATAATAATTTCATCTGGTGTAACTCTGATGTCATTCTTGTTGTAATATTTGGCAAGAGCTTCTCTATAACTCTGAAATCCTTCACTTGGGCTATATGCAAGCACTTTCAAATCAGTGTGCTTAACACTATCGAGTATTGCTTGAGGAGTTTCAATGTCAGGTTGCCCTATGTTTAAATGATACACTGTAATTCCTTTTGCTTTTGCTGCATTAGCATAAGGGGTTAATTTTCTGATAGGAGATGGCGGCATTTCTAAACCGCGTTGGGATATCTTTGGCATAGCCGCAAAATTAGAAAAGTCAAGGTAATGAAGAGGGTGTTTGAATAATTAATTTTAGATTGTTCAACTCCTCAGGGTCTGTTGAATTTTGTTATATGGTTACCTTCTGTTCATATCTTATTTTAGGATAATATTGCACCGCATGTCAAAAAAATTAGAGGTGGTTTTAACACCTGCACTTGCCGGTCAATTTGGTTTTGAAGATAAAGCGGTTGTGATAATAGATGTGTTAAGAGCCACATCTACCATTGCAATTGCACTTGATAAAGGATTTAAGCAGGTGCTTACAAGTAAAGAAGTTGACAAAGCGTTGAGTTTAAAAGATGCAGATTCTTTGGTTGCCGGTGAGCGCAATGGTGACAAGGTACAGGGAGCGGATGTGGGGAATTCTCCGGTCGAAATTCAGAATCTTACAAGTATCAAAGAGAAATTTGTGTTAACAAGCACCAATGGGACTAAATGTGTTGAGAAAGCTGTGTTGCAAAATGCAAAAGTAGTGCTCTGTGGTGCATTGGTCAATGTGCAAGCCCTTGCAGATTTTTTAAATCAAAGTCAATTTGATATTGTACTTTTTTGTGCAGGTTGGAAAGACAACGAAAACATTGAGGATACTTATATGGCAGGGAGTCTTATTGATAAATTACAGGATGTCAGCCTTCAGAATGATGCTGCATTTATTGCCCAAACTGTCTATCAAAGCAATAAACACTTAGCCAATCAATTTTTAGGAAGTGCCAATCACTATCAAAGATTGAAAAATAAGGGCAACCATGCAGATCTTGCACTATGTATTCAGGAATCTATTTCAGAATCAGTACCTTGTTTGCAGTCTTTTGACGAAGGAGTGGCAGTATTTACAAAAATCTGATTGTGCCAATATTTTGGTTTATTTTGCAAAAGTGAAAACACCTAATCAGCAAACAGGTCAAGAAGGAGAAGCGGTTGCACTGGATTTTCTGTTGAAACAAGGATATCTTTTGTTGCATAAAAATTGGAGACACAGTCATCATGAAGTGGACTTAATCATGAGCAAGGATGAGGTACTTGTGTTTGTGGAGGTGAAGACTCGTATGTCCAATACATTTGGGTTTCCTGAAAATGCGGTTACAGCTCAAAAACAAAAAACATTGGCAAAGGCAGCAGCAGCTTATTTAGAAAAATTTGCACCGGACAAGAGTCTGCGTTTTGATATAGTTTCTGTTACTCGTGTACCCAATAACTGGGAAATTGAGCATTTTGAAGATGCTTTTTTTATTTATGATTTATGAAAGTGATTTTCAGCATTACATCGTTTGAGTTTGCGCTAACTTGAGTAACTTGCACCCCAATATTTCAAGCCTGTCATGATAACCAAACAACTGCTCGATCCTCAAAGTATTGTGATAGTTGGAGCGTCCAACGATTCATCCAAACCGGGAGGGAAAGTGCTGCAAAATATCATTAAACATGGCTATAAAGGAAAACTCTATGCAGTAAATCCAAAGGAAAGTTCAATACAAGGTGTACCTTGCTTTGCAACTGTAGAAGCCTTGCCGGAAGTTGAGTTAGCAATCATTGCAGTAGCCGCAAATTATGTTGAAGCAGCAATGGAAGTGCTTGCCAACCAAAAGAATTGCAAAGCATTCATTTTGTTTTCAGCTGGTTTTAGCGAAACCGGCAAAGAGGGGAAGGAGTTGGAGCAACGCTGTGCAGCCATTGCAACCCAAGCCGGAGCAAGTTTAATCGGTCCTAACTGTATTGGGGTAATAACCGGAAACTACAAAGGTGTATTTGCCGGACCAATACCGGAATACGACCCGATGGGTTGCGACTGTGTATCTGCATCAGGAGCTACAATGGTATATATTCTGGAAGTAGCAATTCCACGCGGATTAAAGTTCAGAAATATTTATTCGATTGGCAACAGTGCTCAAATTGGTGTAGAAGATGTCCTTGAATATTGGGATAAGACTTTTGACCCTCAAACTAGTTCGAGGATTAAGTTGCTCTATATGGAGCAAATTGCAGATCCAAGCCGTTTTTTGAAACACGCACGTTCGCTTACTCTCAAAGGGTGCAGGATTGCAGCAATCAAAGCAGGTTCAACAGAAGCCGGCTCGCGAGCTGTGTCTTCTCATACCGGTGCTTTGGCGGGATCTAATAATGCAGTCAATGCATTGTTCAGAAAGGCAGGGGTCATACGTTGTTACAGCAGGGTTGAGTTGGTCTATGTTGCCGCAATTTTTACAATTACAAAATTGGTGGGCAATCGTATTGCCATTATTACCCATGCCGGTGGACCCGGAGTGATGCTGACAGATGTTTTAACCAGAAATGGTATGGCTGTTCCTCACATCAGCGGGCCTTATGCAGAAGAACTGCTTGCACAATTACACCCGGGTTCTTCTGTTGCAAACCCGATAGATTTTTTAGCTACCGGAACTGCGCAACAGTTGAGTGTGATATTAGATTACGTTGAAAATAAGTTTGATGAAATTGATGGCGCAGTGGTTGTGTTTGGCACCACGGGCATGTGGAGAGTGGATGATGTGTATGAGGTGTTGCATGAAAAAATGAAGACTTCTAAAAAACCGATTTTCCCGATTCTGCCCTCTGTGATGCAGGCTTCAGAAGAAGTGAGCCATTTTCACTCTATGGGTCATGTCAATTTCTTGGATGAAACCAGTTTTGGATATGTTCTTTCAAGGGTAATCAGAACTCCAAGTCCTTATCCGGAGCCAATTTTGCCAAAAATTGAAAATGCACGAGTGAGAGAAGTGATTACAAATGCAGAGAATGGGTTTCTACATGCGGATACAGTTTTTGAACTCTTTGATGCTGTTGGAATCACCAGAGTGCAACAGTTGACTTCAAACGAATTGGATGAAGTTGTATCAGCCGCTGAAAAGATCGGTTTCCCATTAGTGATGAAAGTGTCCGGTCCTGTTCACAAATCTGATATTGGAGGTGTAGTGATAGGACTCAAAAGCATTGAGGAAGTCAAAGAAACATTTCACAGACTCATGCAGATTGATGGTGCGGAAGGTGTGATTGTGCAACAACAGCTTCAGGGCACTGAAATATACATGGGAGCAAAGCGTGAACCATCTTTCGGACACCAGATTTTAGTAGGACTTGGAGGTGTTTTTGTGGAGATATTTAAAGATGTAGCAACAGGGCTTTCTCCATTGAGCAAAGAAGAAGCACAGGCGATGCTCAAACATTTAAAATCTTATCCCATTATCAAAGGAGCACGGGGTAAAGAGGGTGTCAATGAAGAGTTGATTTTGGATACAATGTTGCGTTTGTCTGCACTTGTTGAAGCAGCCCCTGAAATAAGCGAAATGGATATTAATCCGTTGCTGGGTAATTCTAATCAGCTTGTTGCTGTTGATGCAAGAATTTGCCTTGACTTTAGTATGTAAAATTAAATTTTATATCCTGCTCGCAATTGTTTCTGCGGCAATAGATCCACAAGTCCAAGCAGCTTGAAAGTTAAATCCGCCAGTAATGCCATCTATATCAATCACTTCTCCTGCAAAGAATAAATTTGGGTGAAGTTTGCTTTCCATTGTTCTGAAATCTATTTCTTTTCTGCTGATACCACCACATGTTACAAACTCATCTTTGTAAGTAGTTTTTCCGTTTGCTTCAAATTGTGATTTGTGTAATTGATGTGCGAGGTCTTGCAATTTGTTGTTTTGACAATCTGCCCATTTCTCATCGCTTCTCAACCCGGAGTTGTTTAACAAGTACTCCCATAGCCGTTGTGGTATTGATTCAAATGGTTTCTTTTTTACATTCGCTTTTCCAGACTTCTGTTGTTTGAGACTGGCAAAAATCTCATCTGCTGTCAAATGGGGTAAAAAATCCACCTCAATATCATACCGATAACCTACATCATGGAGTTTGCGTGCCGCAAATGCAGAAAGCTTTAATACAGCAGGTCCGCTCAATCCCCAATGGGTGATTAAAAAGGGTCCTCTAAATCTTTCATTATGTTCCGGCAAGGTGATTTCTACATCTATTACCGAGACCCCGGATAATGCACAGATTGGATGTTTGGGTAGGTTAAATGTAAACAAAGATGGGACAGGGTTTTCAATCTTATGATGTAGTGGGGCTAAGTAATGAAAGTGTTCTTTTTTTGTATGTCCTCCGGTGGCGATTAGTAAGGTCTTACAAGCTACTTTTTCGTCCCGGTCTAAATGCAAAGTAAACCCGTCCTGTTGAGGTTCTATGGATTCAACTTTTGTTTGGGTGCTGATTTCAATTCCTAATCTGTCAATTTCATTTAAAAAACAGTTAATTATGGTTTGTGACGAGTCTGAGATGGGAAACATTCTTAAATCTGCTTCGGCTTTCAGTTGGACTCCCTTTGCTTCAAACCATTGAATGGTATCTGTAGGGTTGAACCGGTAAAAACATCCCAATAATTCTTTACTTCCTCGGGGATAGTTAGCCGCTAATTCTTTATTGTCAAAACAAGCGTTGGTTACATTGCACCTGCTACCTCCTGAAATTTCGACTTTAGCTAGCAGTTTTGAGGTTTTTTCAAGAATCAACACCGATGAATTCGGTTTCAATTCTGCTACTTTAATTGCAGCAAAAAATCCGGCAGCACCACCACCTACAACAATTGTATCATAAACCAGCACGTGGCAAAGTTATTTTTTTTATTAAGTGGCGCAGTAATGGAATTATTTATCTCCATCCGCCACCCAAAGATGTGTAAAGATTGACCACTGCATTCAACTGTCCTAATTTAGCATTGATAACATTGAGTTCGGAGGAGAGAACGTTTTGCTGTGCGGTCAACACTTCCAAATAGGTTGCAAGTCCGTTTTGCAATAGTTGGTTCGAAATAGTAAACGCAATTTGATTTGCTTCAAATTTGCTTTGTTCAAGTGCAATCGCTTCTGTCTGAGTCCGGTAGTCAATCAATGCGTTGGAAACATCCACACCTGCACTAAGAATGGCATATTGATAACCCAACACGGCTTTTTGTTGTTGAGTCTGCGCAACTTCATAGGCGGTCTTGATTTGTCTGCGATTAAAGATTGGTTGTGTAATACCCGCAGCAAGATTTGCAAATAGTGAACTTGCACTGAACCATTTTTCTAATTCCATGCTTTGGCTACCACCTGAAGCCGTGATCATAAAGGATGGATAAAAATTTGTTCTTGCAAGGTTACTCAACTCAAAGGTTTGCATGAAGAAATATTCTGCTTGCAATACATCCGGTCTGTTTGCTAAGAGTTGGGCAGGAATACCAATGCTCAAAGGAGAATTAAACACTTGTGTTTCAATTGTGTTGCGGGTAATTGTGTGAGGTTGTTCGTTGAGTAGTAGGCAGAAGGTGTTTTCAAGATATTTTTCTTGTTTTTGAAGATTCAACAAAATGATTTTCGCTTCATACAATTGAGATTCTGATTGCTTTACGGCAACCTCAGTGAGTTGACCTGCATTTTTGAGTGCTATTGTAGTCTCCAAACTGCTGTCACGTGTGCTTACACTGCGTTGGGCAATTTCAATCTGTGCGCTGATTGCCACCAATTGATAATATGTCTTAGCTACTGCTGCAATCAATCCGGTTTTTACTGCCTTGTGCGCTTCGATACTTTGCAGGTATTGTGCATAAGTGGCGCGTTGTTGGCTCTTGATTTTGCCCCATATATCAGCCTCCCATGCTGCACTTGCTCCCAACTGAAATTGGTTAAAAGTTAAAGCCCCAAATCGGCTGTTGCCGGAGGTTTTTGAAAATGTATAACCTAAGTCTGTGGAAAGAGAAGGGAGAAAGCCTGATTTGCTTTGTTTTACATAGGATTCTGCTGCTTCTATATTTTGAATTGCAATTCTAATGTCTATGTTGTTGTCAAGAGCGTTTTGTATATACCCTTGCAGCAAATTATCCGTAAAGAAGTTTTTCCAAGATATACTTGCAATAGAGTTGGTGTCCAATCCGTCAAATGCGTTGTCATGGATAAAGTCTGTTCTGTACAGGTTGTCTGTTTTTGCTGTTGGTTTCTCATATTTTTTGATTGCCAAACAAGAAGATAATAACAATACTAAACCTATGGAGAGGACTAATGACAAGTGCTGTTGTTTTTTCATTATTTGCATTGCTGATTCACGTTTTACTTTAATTTTTCTCAATGATTTTAGGTTTTCTACTCACTTTTTCTTGAAGCCATTCAAAGAACATAAACAAAGGAGGAGTCACAAAAACCCCTAAAATAGTTCCAATGAGTAATCCTCCTACAGCCGCAGTACCTATAGAGCGGTCTCCGATTGCTCCAACTCCGCTGGCAAACACTAATGGCAACAAACCAAAGATGAAGGCAAATGAAGTCATTAATATAGGTCTGAAACGTACTTTTGCACCATCAAGAGCTGCATTTAAGAGTGATTCACCGGCTCTGCGCTTTTGTATTGAGAGTTCAACAATCAAAATGGCATTCTTTGCTAACAATCCTATCAGCATAATTAATGCAATCTGGAAGTATATATTAATTTCTAAGCCCATCAACTTAGTAGTTATATATGCTCCCATCATCCCAACCGGAAGAGAAAGCATTACTGCCAAGGGCAACAAGTAGCTTTCATAGAGACCTGCGAGAATGAAATACACGAAAATGATAACAAGAATGAGGATAAACAAAGTTTGATTACCAGCCTCTATTTCTTCTTTGGTCAAACCTGAAAATGCGATGTCAAAATTTGCGGGAAGGTTCTTGGTAACGTCAAGTACTGCTTTAATGGCGTCACCGGAGGAATAACCGGGGTTTGTTGCACCTGTAACGTGTACCGCATTGAATAGGTTGAATCGATTCACTGACTGTGGTCCATAAATTCTCTCAAGTTTTACAAACTCTGTGATGGGTGCCATTTCACCATTTTTATTTTTCACAAAAATTGAATTCAAATCTTCTTTGCTCGCGCGCGTGTCAGGTAATGACTGTACATATACCCTGTATTGTTTTCCAAATCTTGAAAAATCGGCTGCATAAATGCCGCCAATGTAACCTTGCAGTGTTTGAAATATGCTGTTAATTGAGACACCTGCTTCTTTAGCTCTGGGTATATTAATATCCAATTGGTATTGAGGGTAGCTCGTATTAAATGAGGTTTGAGCATAAAGAATCTCCGGTCTTTCAGAGAGTTCCTTCAAATATTGTTTTGATTGTGCGTCAAGGTCTTTAAAACTGCCTCCGAATTTATCCAACAATTCTAATTGAAATCCTTCTGCAACACCGTATCCCCTAATACTTGGAGGTTCAAAGAATAACATTTGTGCTCCTGGAATTGTTGATGCTGCACGAAACAGTTTGCCAATAATTGCACCTGATGAAAGAGAATCGGCTTTGCGTTTATCCCATTCATCAAGAATAATAAAACCAAGTCCAAAATTGCTTCCCGCGCCTCCCAATAAACTGGAGCCTGCAGTAAAAGACATTCCTTTGATTCCTTTTATTTTCTTTACTTCTGCGCTCAGTTTGTTAATTATGGCTGATGTTCTGTCTAAGGAAGCTCCTGCAGGCAATTCTATGTTTGTCATAATAACTGCACGGTCTTCTTTGGGCACAAAGCCTTTGGAAGTAGTGTTTGCTGACCATAACATCAATCCGGTTGATGCAAGTAAAATGAATAGTGTTGCCCATTTGTGTACGAACAAAAATTTCAGTCCGCTTGTGTATTTTCGGGCTGTATGATTAAAGCCAATATTGAAGGCTGTATAAAATCGCTGTATAACCCCATTTTTCTTTTTACTATCTTTTTCATGAGGTTTTAGTACCAATGCACAAAGGGCAGGGCTGAGTGTTAGAGCATTTAATGCAGAAATAGCAATGGCTACAATCAAGGTTACTCCAAATTGTTTGTAAAACACACCGGTTGGTCCTGAAATAAATGTAATCGGAATAAATACAGAAGCCATCACCAATGTAATAGAAATGATTGCCCCCGTGATTTCGCTCATGGCAGCATAACTTGCATCAAGCGCAGATTTGGCACCATTCTCTAATTTGGCATGTACCGCCTCCACAACAACGATGGCATCATCCACAACAATTCCTATTGCCAATACCAACGCAAACAGGGTTAACAGGTTAATTGAGAATCCAAACAGGCTCATAAAGAAGAATGTTCCTATAATGGACACAGGTACTGCAATTGCAGGAATCAGAGTAGAACGAAAATCTTGTAAGAAAAGGAAAACCACAATGAAAACCAGAATGAAGGCTTCAATCAAGGTTGTGATTACTTTTTGAATAGAGGCATCCAAGAATAAGTTTGTATCATAATTTACAAGATAATCAATGCCGGGAGGGAATGAATGCTTTAGTTCTTTCAGATTCTTATGAATGTTTTGGATAATTTCACGTGCATTAGAACCCGGAGTTTGAAAGACCCCCATGCTTACAGCCGGATTGCCGTTTGCTGTGGAAACAACATTATATCCTTGGGCATCCATTTCCACTTTTGCAACATCTTCTAAGCGCAGGAATTGCGCGTTACCCAATGCTTTTATCACGATAGACTTATATTCATCAGGTGTTCTGTAGCGCCCACTGTAACGAATGACATATTCGAAAGCGTTGGCATCGTTTTGTCCTAAAGTACCGGCAGCGGCTTCTTGGCTTTGTTCGTTAATTGCAGCCACTACATCGGACGGTTCAAGTTTGTATGATGCTAATTTAACAGGGTCAATCCAAATACGCATTGCATAGTTTTTTACACCTGCGGAATTGACATCTCCCACTCCCGAAATTCTTTTAATCTCAGGAATGATATTAATGTTTAAGTAGTTTTGGATAAAGGTTGCATCATAATCAGGGTTGGTTGAATAGAATGAAATCCACATCAGCGCATCCGTTGATTGTTTTTGTGTGGTAACACCGGAACGGGTAACATCGGCAGGGAGTAGTGGCAGAGCGCGTGAAACACGGTTCTGCACATGGACTGCTGCAATGTCCGGGTCAACATTCTGCTCAAAGAACACTTGTATAGATGCTGCTCCATTGTTACTGGCAGTTGAGGTGATATATTTCATGTGCTCAACTCCATTTACTTGCTCTTCAATTGGAATGATTACACTCTCAAGTACGGTTTGCGCATTTGCGCCCGGAAAGTTTGCCGATATTTGTACTGTGGGTGGCGCTATGTCAGGATATTGGGATATGGGGAGAACATAAATTCCTATAATACCCAAAATGGTGATGATAATGGATATTACGGTTGATAAAACAGGGCGTTCAATAAATTGCTTAAACATCTTCTTTCTTTAATTAGGATTATTTAAAGGCAGGTTTGAGTTCTTCAATAAATGCATCAAAGCTTTTTACAATGGGGGTGATTTGTGAGCCGTGTTGCAGTTTTCCGGCACCTTGTACTACGATTTTGTCGCCTGCCTTTACACCTGATTTGACAACCAAAATATTGCCCACCTTGTCTATTACATCAATAATTGCTTGGTCAACAGTATTGCCATCCTTTACAGTAAAAACATACACTTTGCCTTGCATTTCAAAAGTGGCTTCTTCGGGTACTAACAGAGCGTTTGGATAGTGTTTAGGAATGAGAATCGTGCCGCTGCTCCCGTTTGCCAATAAGTGTTCAGGATTTGGAAAAACAGCTCTGAAATTCACCGAACCTGTTGCAGGGTCAACTTGTGCAGTTACAGTTTGAATGACACCCTCGTGTTCATAGACTTCACCATTTGCTAATTTCAGCTTCACTTTTGGGAAATGGGACATCTTGTCTTGCAAGGTCTTACCTTCAGTTTTTTGCAAAAAGTCCACATAATCGGCTTCATTCATTGCAAAATAAGCATACACTTCATTTGTATTAGAAACAATTGTGAGCGGTAAAGGGTTTGAAGGATTTACCAATGAACCTTGTCGGTAGGTGATTCTGCCTACATATCCTGTTACCGGACTGGTTATATTGGCATAGCCGATATTTGCGGTAATGCTTTTGTATGCTGCTTTTGCTTGAGCCAACTTTGCTTCGGCAGTTTGTAGTTGCATAGGACTAACAATTTTTTTCTCAACCAAGGGTTTTAATTGGTCAACTCCCACTTGTGCAGCCTCTACATTTGCTTTTGCAGCTTCTGCATCTTCGGTTAGGGCATCTGTTTCTATACGGAATAATTGTTGACCTTTTTGTACCATTTGACCTTCGTCAATCAGCACTGCGGTTATATAGCCTGAAATTTTTGCTCTAACTTCTGCGTTTACTATGCCTTCTAAGCTGACAGGGTAGGCACTTAATCCTTCTATTGATTTTGATGGTATTTCAATGACCGGAAGGGTTGGTGTTTGTTGTGGCTTGGCTTGTTGCTGTCCTTTATTATTGCATGAAGCAAAGAATATTCCTATAGTGATGGCTGATATGATTGTTTTTTTCATCTTGGTTGTTTTTCGCTATTCTGTGTATTTGTTGTTTTCTTTTTTAAAAAAGGCAATTGAATCTGTCAGAAATTGGATTGACTGTTCATGTTTTGCCAATGATAACTTGTTTTGATTGTTAGTCTTATTATAATTGATTTTATAATTGAGTATTTGTTTGTGAATGTCTATCTCATTCTCCCATTTGGTAATGAAAGATTGGATTTTGTTGGCAATGTATTTTGGTTGCATTGCAAAATATCGTTTGCGGTCTCCACATTTTGTGAAGTATTGCACATTTCCTTGTGCAATCAAATTGTTTAAGTGAGTAGAAACAGTACTTTTGCCTGCACCTAACTCCGAAACAATTTGTTCGAAAGTTGTTCCATGCTCACCGTTGATTATCAAGATTGCTTTGATACGTCCGGCAAGTGGGGCAGTGAGTTTATCTTGTTCAAAATAAACCCCTAAGGATTCAACTAATCTCTTTTTTTCTTCTGTTAAATTCATTTGAATGGGTTGCCTGCAATTTGAATGGGCGCAAAAATATAGTTGGTTTTGGAAGTTCCGAACCAACAGAACAGCCGTATAACGATTTTAAATATGTTGCTGTCCAAACGTTTGAAGATTCATTTCTTTATTTTCCTTTCACTTTGACCTTGTATATTTGCAAGCACTCCAATAAGGATTTTTGATATTATTTCATGGCAATGATTTCGCGTAAAACGGTTGATGAAGTGTTTGCAGTAGCACAAGTGGATGAGGTAATCTCCGATTTCATGACATTGAAAAAAAAGGGGGTAAATTATGAGGGATTGTGTCCGTTTCACAACGAAAAAACGCCATCTTTTAAAGTAAATCCGGTAAAAGGGCTATACAAGTGTTTTGGCTGTGGTAAAGCGGGAGGCGCAATTCAGTTTGTTATGGAACATGAGGGAATGGCTTTCCCTGACGCAATTCGTTATTTAGCAAAAAAATATGGTGTTCCGGTAATAGAAGATACTTCACAAAAAAGTGAAGAATATGATGAGTTAAGCAGGCGCAAAGAGTCGCTCTATGCAGCAATTGAATATGCGCAAACTTTCTTTCTGGAACAAATGCAAACAGATGAAGGTGTGATAGCCGGTTTAAGCTATTTCAAAGAGAGGGGTTTTACCCCACAGACTATTGAAAAATTTGGTCTTGGTTATGCACCTGCAGGATATAATATTTTTACAGAATCCGCTCTTAAATTGGGCTTTAAAGAAGAAGTTTTGACTGATGCAGGACTAATTAAATCTTCTGAAAAAGGTGGATACTATGACTTTTTCAGAGAGCGTGTCATGTTCCCTTTCTATAATGTTGCAGGTAAAATAATTGCTTTTGGAGGTAGGATATTAACCAGTGATAAGAAAGCTCCTAAGTACCTGAATAGTCCCGAATCGCTGATTTATATTAAGTCCAATACGTTGTATGGCTTATACCAAGCAAAAAATGCAATCAAGAAGGCAGAATCCTGTATTCTGGTTGAAGGCTATGCAGATGTTATTTCAATGAGCCAAGCAGGTATTGAAAATGTTGTGGCATCATCAGGAACGTCCCTAACGATTGAGCAAGCTCGTCTGATTGCCAGATTCACTCAAAATGTTACAATCTTGTATGATGGAGATTCAGCAGGGCTTAAAGCCTCATTGCGTGGAATTAATATTTTGCTGGAACAAGGGTTGAATGTCCGTATTGTGTTGCTTGACGAAGGCGAGGATCCCGATTCTTTTGCGCATAAACATTCTTTGGAAGAAATCGAGCAGTACTTACAGGACAACATTAAAGACTTTATCCTCTTTAAGTCCAATCTGCTTTATCAGGATGCCGGTTCAGACCCCATCAAAAAGGCGGAAGCCAATGCTGAAATCATCAGGTCTATTGCCATCGTGCCGGATCCGCTCAAGAGGGCGCAATATGAGCAGGAATTTGCCAAAATTTCAGAGCTAAATGGTATGATTATCCATGCAGAGGTATTAAAAGCACGCAATACGGATCATGGCAAAGACCTTAAAGTTCTTAACGAAGAATTTGGGTTGCTGCAAAGGCATATTTCGAATGTTCAAACTAAGGAAGTTACATTAACCACAGAATACAAAGAAGAAGGAGTGGCTCGTATGTTAATCAGGTTTGGAACTCTTGAATATAGCAATGAACAAACCGTTGCTGAATTTATTATTGAACAACTTGAGAAGGATGAAATGGAGTTTCAACATCCAAAATATAAAACAATTTATGAATATGCTTTAGAACAGATTGAAACCGGTTCAGCATTAGATTTTCAAAAGCTTATGTATGCTTCAACACCGGATGTGTCAAGTTTTATTGCAGATTGTTTAGAAGAAAATTATTCCTTAAGTGTCAAGTGGGATGAGGAAGAAATCTATGTTCCCAGAGAAGAAGAAGGGTACAAAGTAGCAGCGTATGATTCTGCAATGCATTTAAAAATTATGCGCCTCAAAATCCTTACACAGCAATACTTAGAGTATATAAAAGAAGCTAAAGATGATGATGAAAAACGGCAAATTATTTTACAAATAATGGAGTTGAACCGTTTGCGCGATACCTTTGGGGGTATTTTAAAAATAGCTGTTTTATAAATTACCGGTTACTTGTTTTGTGCCTTTGGTAAATAGTACCTGCTCCCTAAATGCAGTTCTTTTAGTACTACTTCTCCATCCTAATTTTTTTAAATTCACAACGGCAGTGCCGATTTTGAGAAAAAATTCTTGTTCAATTAAATCAACAAAAAATATAATACATTTGTCTACCAAAACCACTAACTTATGGAAATAACATTACAAAAACTAACTCAAAAAAAATCTATTTCACACACAATTAAACCAGTCATGGTTTTGTTGTTGTTTGTGTTTTCAATGTCCTCAAGAGCACAAACCTGCTCGATAGTCGGGGATACCATTGTATGCAGCAATCAGGTAAATACCTATTCAACAGGATATGCCGGTACTTATCATTATCAGTGGAATGCTTATGGAGGAGTATTAACGGGCAGCGGGACGAGCGTGTCTGTAAGTTGGAGTAATGTAAGCAGTGGTCAAGTTACATTGATTGTGAGAGATGCATTAAACAATATCGTTTGTTCTACTGTTCTCAATGTAAGCATAAGACCTAAGCCCACACCTGCAATCGCTCCCTCTTATGCAGTTGGTTGTGGAATCCATGACCCAAAAGGTGGGCAACCTGACAAGCGTGACGTTCTGGAATGTTTGAATGCCTGTGATTCTTCATGGATTACTTACACCACTCCGAACCATCCCGGCAGTACTTATTCATGGGTGATTACGGGGGCAGCAAATTATACACCCTCAACAACCAATTCAATTACTGTATATTGGACTGCTATTGGGTCAGGAACGGTAAAAGTAATAGAAACTGATTCCTTTGGTTGCTTTGGAGAAAATGAGTTATGTGTAAAAATCGTAGGTAAGCCTAAAGCTTTGTTTACTGCTATGCCAACTCCTGTGGGTGGAGTAATAAATGCTTGTTTAAACCAAAGTATATTATTTATGAATTTGTCATCTGCCGGAGCAGGTACACCGCTTACTACCTATGAGTGGATTTGGGGCGATGGACAAACTACAGTGCAAACTGCACCTGCACCCAATGCTTCTCATTCATATAACACTCCGGGCACATATATAGTTTCACTTGTAGTACAGAATGAATGTAGATGTAAAGATACGTTCCAAATGAAAGTTGAAGTGTCAAGTACGCCAGGACCGGACATTGCGTGTATCAGTACTGTCTGCCCCGGATCGGTTGTTACCTATCATACCAGTGCTGCATGTCCTACCTATCAATGGTCGGTTACCAATGGTACTATCATTGGTGATAGCACAAATTCCTCTGTTACCGTGATGTGGGGTTCAGCTACCCCGGCTATTATTACGCTGAGTACTCCCGGTTGTAGTGGTACTTGCTCTTCACCTACATCATTGGTTGTACCTGTTATTCCCCCATCTGCGACCATACAGGGACCTAATCTGGTTTGTCATGGCGACATGGTTAAATATTCTATTTCATGTAATATTCCGATAGATAGTATTAAATGGCATCTGCCCGGTGGAATGACGTTAGTAAGCGGTGATACAATTAATGGTCATGAGATTACTGTTTGGATTGATTATGCATATACGACCGGAACTATAAAAGTGGATTATTTCCACCATATTCCCGGAAGCACACAAGAGTTGAGTTGTGGAGGTACAGCCACTTTGGCGGTCTCTGCGCGTCCCAAGCTCATGCTTAATGGTTCTACTGAGATATGTGAGAATGCACCGCTTAATATTTATCACTCTCCGGCTGTTTCAGGATTAATCAAATGGGAGGTTACCGATGTGTCAGGATCTATGGTGTACTTCTCTAATATAAGTTCGGGAACCGTACCTTTTGCTCTCCCTTCACCCGGTTCTGTGTGGACTTATGGACCCGGTCTGTTTTATGTAAAAGCAAGCAGTCTGAGTGGAGATTATTGCAACAGCCCTCAACAAATCATGATTAAAGTGAATGCGGCACCACCTCCTCCTGATTCAATTGTAGGTCCGAATCCGGTTTGTCCGAGCAGACCGTATTCATATTTGGCTTTTCCAACCTCTTCAAACTATGCTATCGTATGGAATGTTCAAAATGGAGCTCCATCTATGATAGGAGGAACATCTATCAGTGTGTTATGGAATATTTCAGGACCTTATATTCTGAGTGCTGTTCAGGTTGACCCACTAACAGGATGCAAGTCTCAACCTTTGCATGATACCATCCAAAGTATTTTACCTCTGACAGCCCCTGTCATTTTTGGACCTGATACAGTTTGTTCAAATACGAATGTGGTTTATAATGTGAGTGTGCCCGGTGATAATTTTTATTGGACAATCAATCCTTCTATTGCCGGAAGTGTAATCAGCGGGCAAGGTTCAGGAACAATCACTGTGGAATGGAATAATTATATAGGAAATGCCACACTTGGAGTTGTGCGTACTGTTTGTGGTCAAACAATTTCAAATTCAAAGAACGTTAAAATAATTGCTCCACCCACACCTTCCATGACTATTCCTTCTGTAATTTGTGCGGGTGTGTCGGCTGTAATGAGCACTCCCACTGTTGCGGCTTCTTATCATTGGAATTTTGGTGATGGTAGTACCGGAAGCGGTCCTAATCCTTCTCATATTTATTCCGGTGCAGGCAATTATATTGTAACATTGACTGTTACTTATAGCGGAACATGTAGCGGAACAGCCTCAGCTACCGGTAGCATCATGGTTAATCCTAAACCCAATATTACAATTTCTACGCC
This sequence comes from Bacteroidia bacterium, assembly GCA_023228875.1. Taxonomy (NCBI): domain Bacteria; kingdom Pseudomonadati; phylum Bacteroidota; class Bacteroidia; species Bacteroidia bacterium. The sequence continues at coordinate 114,500 of JALOAG010000004.1, forward strand.
TGACCCAAATTTGTTTTGCGGTCCGATTGGTACAGTAAATATGTATGTTGCTGCACCGGTTACAGGAACTTCTTATAGTTGGTATAAATCACCTGCTACATTAGTTGGAACAGGTAATTCTTATAATACTAATGCGTTAGGTTCTTACTATGTAGTAGGTACTAATTCTTTTGGTTGTCAGGGAACAAGTAATGTTATTCCAATAGACACTTTGTGTGATACTTGCTCTCCTGATCCGGCTTATACTCATAATTTTACAATCATCAAACAATCATGCAATACCGATAGCTTTAGCGGTTCTTATACCTCGGGAGCCATCAATCCGCGATGGAATTTTGACGACCCATTTAGCGGAAGTAATACTGCTGTTGGTGCCACAGCAACCCACACTTTTAAAGAACCGGGCTATTATAGAGTACGCTTTTGTGTGGATGTTCCCAATCTGTCGGGAACCGGCTATTGTGAATTATGTAAGTATATTGTAGATACCATCAAATACATCCCTGATTTCTTTGATTCAATGTACTGTTCGAGCGGTAGTTTTGGTGTGAAATTAATTAATAATACAAAGCGACTTTCTACACTTCCTATTCCTTCTTATTCTTGGTCTGTTATGCCCGGTGCTTTGACAAGTTCAGCAGTAAACCCAAGTTTCAGTCTTGCTGCTGGAACATATAATGTTACACTGACCGTGAATGGAACTTGTACCATCACCAAGACGATTGTTGTACCTCAGTCACCACTATCATCATTTAGTATAGCAGACTCTGTTTGTCAAGGTTCTCCGGTAATGTTTACAAATACATCTGTTGGCTATACAAGCTCTAATTGGAATTTTGGAGATGGCGCATCTTCGCTCATTACCAATCCCACAAGGACCTATTCTTTAGCAGGTAATTACGTGGTTACTTTATTAGTACAAAATAATTATGGTTGTTCATCATTTAGCTCAAAGAATGTGGTGGTATTGCCAAACACACTTAGTGGAAGTATTTCACCTTCTGATAGTACAATTTGTGAAGGAGATAGTATTTTATATACTGTAAATGCATCCGGTGGCTATCCCGGATATCAGTATATGTGGTCAACCGTACAAAGTGCTTCCTCAATTTGGGCTAAACATACAGGAGCTTATTATGTGGATATTACTGATAGCAAAGGGTGTATGTATAAAACTCCCCATGTTAATGTGTTGGCTAATCCTATACCCAGACCTGAAATTAAAGGTAAGAAGGATGTATGTCAATTTGAATTAGTAAAGTTTGGAGTTAATTATCCTGCAAGCGGAGGTTATTCTATTTCATGGTTGCTACAACCGGATGGTGCTACCAATACTTCCAGCACCTTTAATTATTATTCAAGTTCATTAGGATTGAAGCAATTAACTGTAAAAGTTGTTGGTCCGACCGGATGTGTTGGCTATGATACTCTTGATTTTGTTGTCCATGCAAATCCAACTGCTTCTATTTCGTTTAGCGGAAGTTTATGTGAAGGACAAAGCAATCAATTAATTGGCAGTTCCCCTTCTTCGATGATAACTCATACTTTTTGGAACAATGGAAGTACCCAAGACACTATGATAACATCCGTACCGGATCAATATACTTATACAGTTGTTGATACTTTTGGTTGTAAGGGTTCACAGACAATTGTTGTAAATCCACTTCCTGATTTCTGTGGCTATCAAAAGGGTTGCTATGAAATTTGTGATACAGTGAGTCAGCTTGTTTGGTACGCACCAAAAGGCTATGCCTTCTATCAATGGTACTACAATGGAAATCCTATTGTTGGGGCTACCTCTGACACGCTACATATTCCGTTGTATCAGTCAGGAGTATATCAAGTAGAAATAACCTCAGGCTATGGTTGTAAAGCTATGTCGCCTGAAACAGATATAAGTTTTGTCAAATGTGCAAGTTGCAAATGGGATGTTACCTATAAAATCAAATGCGATAAATTTGATCCAATTACAGGTGTTCAGACCTATTTTGTAACTATGACCTTTAATAATGGACTTGGCGGAGGTTCAACGTTCAATGTTGTACCAATGTCAGGATCAATCTCAGGTCTTTCTCCGATTACGCTGAGTGCGGGTATTAATACAATCAGTTTTGTTTATATTCCTACCACTGCTACAACTTCTCCTGTTTGCTTCAATTTATTGAATTATCTGAGGGATGTCCGATGTGATACTACTGTGTGTGTGAAACTCCCTGACTGTAATTTGGAGCCGTGTAAGCAAAGTGTAACATTAGAAAAAATAGATTGTGTAGGCAATGATGCAAGCGGAAACCCTCAATATCTTGTATGTGTTAATGTAAATTGGGGAGGTTCACCGGGTTCTACGCTCACAGTTACAACTCCATCCGGTACTATTGTGCCTAATGTCTTTACGCTCGCATCAGGTGCGCAAACCTTCTGCTTTACCTTTACAGATTTGCCTCCTATTAGCTATTTAAGCACATTATATTTCAGCTATTATGATCCAAAGGCAGAAAAAGGATGTCGTGACTCAATCATCATTGAACATAGACCATGTGAAAGTGATTGTAAGTTTGAAACCTATAATAATTGTGCACGATGCAAGGGAATAGATGGCGGTATTTCTATTTATGAATTAGATATAACGCTATATAATCCATTTGCTACCCCGGCAACAGTTACGGTGTTGCCAATTGCAGCAGGAACTTTTGGAACCATTACTCCTAATCCTGTAGCTCCGGGAATGCAAAATGTAAAAGTGATGTTTTTTGACAATCCGCCTACAGATACTTTCATTTGCTTTAAAATTATGTTGAGTGATGCAAGCGGTAGAAAATGTATGGCTGAAGTTTGTATGTATTTGCCTCCTTGTAGGGACGATATGGGTGTGCAATCAATTGCAGCACAAGCAAGTATGAAGTTAGCACCGAATCCTGCAATTCATGAAGTAGCTGTGTATTATAATGTTACTTCGGGCGTTGCTCCAACTTTTGAAATTATGGACATGACAGGTCGCAAGCTGATTGAAGTACCTACTGAATATAGAAATGGAGTGGTACACATTAATGTTCAAGATTTGTCACCGGGCACATATTTGGTGCGCCTTGTTTCCGAAGGATCCGGATTGCAAACCCAACGATTGATTATTGTTAAATAATTTAGATTATCACTTGTTATAAAGCCGATTGTTACTTGTAACAATCGGCTGTTTAATTTTTGAATGTTAATATTAAATACAGAGAAAATACTTGATTAATGACAGTCTTGAGATGACAGAGAAATTGTGAGAGTGCATTAAAACCTCTATCTTTGCCACTCAAAATTAAATCAATAAAAATTATGACATTAGTAGGAAAAAAAGCTCCGGTTTTCAAAGCACCGGCTGTTGTAAATGGAAATGAAATCGTTAAAGAATTTTCATTAAGCCAATATGAAGGTAAAAGTTATGTGGTATTCTTTTTCTATCCAAAAGACTTCACATTTGTTTGCCCCACGGAATTACATGCTTTTCAAGAAAAGTTAGACGAATTTAAGAAAAGAGGATGCGAAGTAGTAGCTTGTAGCACAGACACAGAAGAAAGCCACTGGAGTTGGTTGCAAATGCCTAAAAATAAGGGCGGTATTGAGGGTGTAAAGTACCCGATTGTTGCAGATACTGCAAAAACTATTTCTACAAACTATGGAGTGCTTGCAGGTGACTATGAATATGATGATAATGGTCAACTGATTGCAAAAGGTCCTATGGTAGCATACAGAGGATTGTTTTTGATTGACAAAAAGGGAATCATTCACCATGAGTTGATTAATAACTTGCCTTTGGGAAGAAATGTTGATGAGGCGATAAGAATGTTAGATTCTTTAAAACATTTTGAAGAGTTTGGTGAAGTTTGCCCCGCCAATTGGTCTGAAGGCAAAAATGCAATGAAAGCTACTTTTGACGGTGTAGCTAATTATTTATCAAACAATTGATTAAACAGTTGAGATATAGAAAACCGATGTTTAACTAAGCATCGGTTTTTTTAGAAAATGAGCAATTACTGGAAATCATCAATCTTCTTTCTGCTAAACATTCTTGTTTGTGGAAACCTGCTTGGTCAAAAACAAACGAATATTTGGTATTTTGGTAATGGAGCCGGTATCAATTTCAACAATGTTCCGCCCATTGTATTGACCAATGGTGCAATGTATGCCCAAGAAGGATGTTCCGGTATGGCAGACAGTAATGGCAACATTAAAGTATATTCAGATGGGATTACAGCATGGAGCAAGAATCATAGTATTTTGCCTTTCTCAACCGGCTTAATGGGAGGAACTGATGTTACACAATCTGCTTTGCTTGTGCCAATGCCAAAAGATGCAAGCAAATATTATCTTTTTACGGTAGAAGGAGGGGTGTATTCAAAAGGGTTCAGGTATTCAATTGTTGATACTAAACTCAATGGCGGCATAGGAGATATTGAACCGCTAAACAAAAATGTATTGCTTCAAACTCCTATCAGTGAAAAACTTGCAGCAACGCACCATGCAAATGGAAGAGATATTTGGATTATTGTGCACGGTCAGGAAGATGCCTCCTTTTATGCGTATTTACTCACTCCCTCAGGTATGAGTACTACACCTGTGGTTTCAACCTTGGGATTAAAATATAATAAATACAGCCGATTTAGAGGACAACTAAAAATCTCTCCTTCAGGAGATAAGATTGCTTGCAGTAATACTCAAATGAACATTACAGAACTGTTTGATTTTGATAAACAAACCGGCAAACTAACCAATAGGATTGAGATTCCTTTAACTATTTCTTACGGATGTGAATTTTCTCCTGATGAAACCAAGTTGTATATCTCGCAAGTAAATACTTTCAGTATCAGTAGCTACGGGGTCTATCAATTTGACATTACTACGTGGGATAGCGCTTCAATTAGCAGTAGTAAATTCTTAATTGAAACACAGAGTCCGCGAGGTTATGGTTCGCTGCAATTAGCTTCTGATAACAAAGTTTATGTAGCACGTCATAATAATAATTACATAGGTGTAATCAATGACCCGAATTTGTCCGGCACTTCATCCAATTATGTTGCAGATGGCGTTGACTTGCTTGGAAATGTGAGTTGGTATGGTTTGCCCAATTTTGTTTCAAGTCTTTTCAGAAAAGTTTATGAAGTGACTTTTGAAAGTAAAACCGGTTGTATTGCAGACAGCAATATGTTTGAATTTACAGGCTCTCCGGGTTATGATAGCTTAGTATGGGATTTTGGAGATGGAACAACGCCTTTGCTTTCGTTTGATAATCTTGTTAAACATCATTATGCAGATGCCGGTACATATCCTGTTACAATTCAATATTTTATTGATGGAACGGTACATCAAGCTACTGATAGTGTTACACTCAATGTAGCAAATGTAACAATCAATGACTTTGCAGGATGTGAGGGTTATAGTGTAACTGTTGGTTCTCAGACGTATGATAAAACAGGAGTGTATAAAGACTTGCTGAATGATTGCGATACATTAATCACACGGCTAACTATTTTTTCTAATCCTACTTTCGAATTGTTTGTTACACATGATAGTTGTGAAAAGAATACAGGGAAAGTAGTAGCCCAACATGTCAATGCAAGCAGTCCTTATAGTTTTCAGTGGAATACCGGTTCTGTAGATTCCATAATCTATAATCTGAGCAGTGGCAGCTATAGTTTGACGGTTACCGACAGTGCAGGATGTAAGCATGCTGAGAGTGTCAATGTGTTCAATCTCAGAAATCAATGTGAGTTTGCGCTCTATGTGCCTGATGTGTTTTCGCCCAATGGCGATAATTTGAATGATGTATTTGGTGTGAGTGCTTATTATTTGTCAAGTTTTGACATGAAAATCTATAACCCTTGGGGAGCATTGATTTATCAAACTGATGACACCCTTGCAACATGGGATGGAACATATAACAATCAGCCTTGTCCGACTGGTGTGTACGTGGTTGTAATACAGTATAAAACAAATGCTTTGGTGGGACAGTCCTTATTGCATAGGTCCACTTTACAACTTTTGCGCTAATTCAGCTTTGAATTTTAACCTGTTTCACTTGATGATTTTTGGCGATTAGCAAGGGTTGTTGCTGTGTTGTATCAATGAGAAATTTATTTCTGTGTAAATATAAAAACGGCATTGTTCTATGTCATTTTCAATGTTAAGCAGATTGCTACAGGGTAAAATGAAAGCACAAAAGATATACGCAAAAATGCGTATTGCCTAAAGTGTTTCCAAGTGGTATTTTTGTTTTGTGTATGATGAAAGTTGGGTAACATACACTTCCATCTTGTAACTCTGGTGAAGACTACAAGTGAGGGTATGTTCTTAAATAAAATCTTCCAATTGTCAGTTGTCGGATTTTTTGGCCTTTGAGAATTTTCTCAAAGGTTTTTTTTTGACAAAGCTGATTCTTGCCCTACTCCTTAACCTTGATAACGCGCACTTTCCATACTACAGGACCTTCTTCAAGGTATTCCCATCTGAAAGGCTCTTTGCTTTCTGCTTCCATTTGATAATAAAGAGGTTTGGGGTCGTGGTCGTTTATGAGGATAAAAGCTTCACCTGCTTGAATGTCTGCAAAGGCTTTATAAAAAATCTCATGTCTTTCTGTTGGAGTGTAGGGGCGGACATCAAACTCATTGACAACCATAAATCCATCATCTCCCAAACCACTTTTTATTGTTTTGGTTAGGTGTACTACCACTTCGCCTTCTTCTCTCTTTTTGTAAACCCATCTAAATTGACCTTCAAATTTCATGATAAAGGTTCCGTAGATTTCTTCAGGGTTTTCTGCTGCTACTATTTCCATTACATCCCCTTCCTTCATCATTCCGTAACGGTGGAAAATCACGTGCTTCCAATCCTTTTTTTCTACCTTGCGTAAGTCCATCATGGTAGAAATTTCAGTAAATTCTCTTCCGATAGAATCTTCCAAACGTGTTACTTTAACTTTCCACTCTCTTCCTCCTCGGTTCAGGTAATCCCAGCCTACCACATCGCCATGGATGGAACGGAACTCATAAAACAACGGGAGAGGGTCGTGGTCATTGATAAAGGTAAAACTCTCGCCTGTAGGCAGGTTCTTGAATACTTCCAATAGCATGGTATGTCTGTCAATTGGGATTAATTCGCGTACATCGTACTCTTTTATGGGTGTTGTGTTATTACTCATTGTATATTATTTATTTAATTTGAATTGTAATTTGCAGGTACCTCCTGCAAATAGGTGTGCGAAGTTAGGCTATTAAAATTGAATCCATAAGTTTTGTCGTCTTAAGTTTAATTTGAAAGTACCTTGTATTTGAAAAATTTTAAATAATGTATTTTTGTGCCATGCAAATCAAATTCTCTGCTTTATGTATCATATTTTCTGTGTTTTTAATTTCTTGTAAAGAAGAAGACCACGGAATACTAAATAAAAAAGATGCTCCCGTTGCGCTGAAAGATACCAGTTATATTTCTTCAGACAATTTGTCTTCCGTTTTTAAGAAAGTATTATTAGAAGACATTACAGGAGTGAAGTGTGTTAACTGCCCAAAGGCAGCGGAGGAATCAGTTAGGTTAAAGGAGAAATATGGCGATACAATAATACCAATGGCAATCTATATCAAATCCCTGCCTATTTATTCAACACCTTGGGGAGATGGAAATCCTGATTTGAGAACAGATGTTGCAGAAGAAATAGCCAATGCCATTGGAATGCCAGTGGGCTTGCCGGGCGGCTATGTGGATAGGTTCAAATTTGGTGCGTCAGCACCTTTGGTTATTAATCAATGGGAAAATTCCTATAAACAAAGAACCGGTTTATCTCCCGTTATTATAACTCTCAGCTATGAAGTTGCCCCAAATAATAAAATCATAGTCAGAACTAAACTGTTCTATACCGAAGATAAAAGCAATGAGAATCACAAATTAGCACTTTATTTTACCGAGAGTGGACTTATAGGAAAGCAGTCCACAAATGAGCCGGGGAAAAGCCCTTATATTGAGCATTATGAATTCAACCATGTGTTGAGAGGTTCGATAGGCAATGCCTTGGGAGCTAGGCTCGAAGAGCCCTTAGTGAAAGGAAGGGTTTTTGAAAAGGATTTTGAAATCGACTGGAATAAAGATTGGAACATCAGCAAATGTACGCTCATTGCAGTTGTATTAGACGAAAGTGATAATTCTGTCATTCAGGTAGAAGAAATCCTACTCCATTAATCAATATGAGTTGGGCTTCATTATATAAAGGATTTTCGAACTACTTAACTCTCGAAAAATCCCTATCAAAAAACTCTATTGGAGCGTATCTTCAAGATGTCAGCAAACTGATTCAGTATGTGAACGACTCTAAGTCTGCGGAGCAGTTACAACCCAAAGACATCAAAGGATTTATTTCATTTTTAAATGAATTAGGATTGAGTGCAACAAGCCAAGCACGTATGTTGTCGGGATTACGCCAGTTCTATAATTATCTTCAATTGGAGGAAGTGATTACCCACAACCCGATGGATAGCATTGAGCTACCCAAAAATGCGCGCAAATTGCCCACGGTTTTGTCCTATGACGAAATTATTAAAATGATTGGCTGTATTGACCGCAGTAAGAAAGAAGGAGAGCGCAACCTCGCTATGATTGAGACTTTGTATGCTTGTGGATTGAGGGTGAGTGAATTAACAGGGCTTAGAATATCTGACATTTTCTTTTCTGAAGAATTTATAAGAGTACGAGGCAAAGGAAACAAAGAGCGATTGGTGCCAATAGATCCTCATACCCTTGATCAAATATCATTTTTTATTAATCACGTACGTACGCATTGGAAATTAGCCAAAGAAGCGGAAGATATTGTTTTTATCAATCAGGGCAGAGGGACGCAAATTAGCAGAGTGGCTGTTTTTACACTAATCAAATCTTTGGCAACAAAAGCCGGAATCAAGAAAACCATCAGTCCGCATACATTTAGACATTCTTTTGCTACACATCTGGTTGAAAATGGTGCGGATTTGAGAGCTGTACAACAAATGCTCGGGCACGAAAGCATTACAACTACCGAAATTTATACCCACCTAGACCGTTCATTTTTGAGAAAAACAATTGAAGAATTTCATCCGCGTTCTAAAAGCATTTAACTTCGACCCGTGTTTAAGCGATTGTTGCTCATATTCAAAACAATAATAACCCACCCAAAATCTTTGCTCAGGGTTTTAAATCCATCGGATGATGAAGCCAAACAGACCGTTGTGAGCAAATACAATCTCAGTTGCGGTTTGCCTATTGCATCGATACAACAATTAGTTGTCAAAGAAAATCACCGTGTTACGCCTTATTTATTTCTTGAAGGTGGATCCTTACCAACGGATTTATTTCTGTTAGCCCAACTTGCTCAGCGCGAAGAGGTCAATACATATTTTGAAATTGGTACTTGGCGCGGTGAAAGTGTGATGAATGTTGCTCCATTTGTACAAAAGGCTTATACACTGAATCTGACAAATGAAGAAATGATACGCAGAGGAGCCAATCCTCAATATGTGGCACAATCCGGTATGCTGTTGCACAACAAAAGCGGACAGGTTGAACAACTATATGGAGATAGTTTGTCATTTGATTTTACTCCTTGGTATCAAAGCTGCGACCTGATTTTTATTGATGGAGATCACCATTACTCAACGGTGGTTTCGGATAGCAAAAATGCACTGAAATTGCGCAGAAGTCAAAATAGTGTCATTGTGTGGCATGACTATGGGTATTCGCCTGAAGAAATTCGTTGGGAAATTTTGCAAGCCATTTTGGATGCGGTGCCCACGCAGGAACATCCATTTTTATATCATATTGCCCATACCAAATGTGCTATCCTCACTCGACTTCCTTTGACAGCAGCCCACCGCCCCAGACCCATGAAGCCGGATACAATTTTTGAAATTGATTGGGTGATGAAACCCTTGAAATCATAGGTGTGATGATTTATTGATGGTGTAATGCACCAACGAGAATACAGCGTTCAGCCTGAAGTAACAATCTTTTTATGCTCAATTAGCGTGCAGATGTCAATTCTGTTAGGGAGAGTTAATGCCAAAAACTAAAAAATCTAATACAAAATTTGTTGGAGAACAAAGTAAAAAGTATGTATAGACAAATCAGAGTGGGTACGTTCAGATACTGACATTCAATCCATACTGCTTGTATTGTAGCATAATGAATTGATAAATAGATAGATAGGTAGAACGATAAATAGACGAATAGCTATTCTGAGTAGATGAATAAAGTGTTAAACCGGTATTAAACGGTTTTCATATTTGGAAAGCACTGTCATCTGTCTTAACTTCGCCTAAGAAGAAAAGGTGTAAAAAATGATTTTCTGATATATTCATATACCTTCCAATATGATGAATGAGAGTCAAATTATCCCTTTTGAATAAGTGTTAAACCAAACAACAAATAATATGATAAAATTATTACAAATCAAGAATTGTAATTCCTCAAAGGGTTACAATAAATTTGAGTTGACACTCAAACACAGAGTCCGTTTGAGGGCTTTATTTTTCTCGTTATGGGTAGTGTTTGTAGGGCACAATGGTGTTGCCCAATGTATGTGGGAACATTACTCTGAAATTGATTGTGCTTACAACATTGAGATAGGTTTTGATTGTGCGGATTACTTAAATCTTGTTTCTACTCATTCACATAACTTTTGGTGGGGTGGTGGAACATCGGTGCTATGTGTAGGTGGACCAGCACCTCCATCATGGACTGGACATTCCGGCTGTGGATGCTGGGGTATTCCGGGTGGCACTTATGGTCAAGCTGGATGTGCTTTTTGTGGATTTCCAGATTCTGCTTTATGTGATTCAGCTCACCCCAATAGTAATTATAGAGAGTTTAAGTATTTAATCGTCTCTTCAGCACTTTTTCCAACTATCAAAAGCAAAGTTCATGAGTGGAATGAATATTATAATTATTGGTTTATTCTTGGTTCTTATCCAAATAGAACAATTTGTTGTGATATAAATGCTGACCCGGATCAGTGCATGACTTGTGCTTGTGGAACCGTAGAGGTTGATTGGGAGAACCAAAAAACCTATTTGAAACCTGCTCATTATCCATATTATCCTCTCTGTCCCGACCCTAATCCATAAAGTCTTAACCCTCAATCAAACAGATTATGAAACATATTCAATACATCAAACAAATCGTATTTATCTTGCTCATTGCTAGTTGTCAATCCGGCTATAGTCAATCTCCGTATCACTTACAACAGTTGCACCACCTCAAAATTAAAGGACTTACCTCAGGTGTATGGCCAAGAGTGTTTATGAATGAAAATGGTTGGGTCTTTTTTGATATAGGAGGAATAAAAGATACTTTTAACTTTCAATCCCTCACCCTTGACAGTACGCAATTAGGGGCGGTATTGGTGGCAATTGATAATCAAATGCGTTTAAGATGGTCTTTTGTATATAGACAAGGGGTGAATACCACCCAAGGAGGGATGGGTATTATTGGCGTAGGTCCAGACAATTCAGTTTATTTTACTTGTGGAGCGAAGGATTCATTGATTTTACCCGGTCTTGAGCCAATATATAATGTTGCAAGTCTTTTTAATGGTAGAATAGACAGCAGCGGAAATTTTATTCATGTAGCACCAACTGGTATTGGGTTTTGGCCAAGTTTTGGTGCTTATCCTATTGCCGGTGGTAAAATTGCTACAATGGGTGATCGTTACCCCTTTATTTTGAACCCGGATTTATCTATTGAAGTAGTTGAGACCGGAGTAAATTCAAATTCTGCTATTTCAGCAACAATTCAACCTGACGGGAGTGCTTTTGGTTTAGCCGGTACGAGTTCGGGTGGCAGTTTAAACTTACTTGACACATTCATACCCGGAGAAATAGGAGTGTACAAATGGATTTTTTACAAAGTAAAAAACGGTAAGCGAGAATGGACTCATGTCATCAATAACAATCTCATGTATGAGTTGAACGAAAACAAACTAATCAGGTATGATAAGTATGGAAATATATTTGTTGCGATACAGCATAGGCAAGCCATTCAAGTTGCCGGCACAACGATTCCGTATTATACAGAGGGGAATACCACACTAGTAACCAAGGCAAGTATTTTGAGATTTGCGCCTGACGGGACTCTTCTCAGCGTGCACCATGACACGAGTCAAGCGGTTCCTTTTTCACAAAACCACCAAACCATTTGGTTGGAAAATGACAAAGACATGAACGTATATGCTTATTTATTTTCAAGTGGCAGGACTTATTATTTTGATAAAATAGATTTTGGAGATGCTTACTCGCGCAAAAACAAAATCTTAACATATAATTATACTACCAATTCATTTGACAAGGCTTGGTATTTTATTCCTCCGACCACAGACGGGAATATTGCTCAATCCAATCTCTCCAATCGCCAAGTGTTTTGGTATCGCTACTTATCAGACGGGAATACTTTTTTTACCGAATCAGACGAGATAACCATCATGCGGGTATGGAAAGACGACAAGTTAGTTGCAATATATGACACCTTGCCACCAACCGGTCCTATAGTTTCAGTACAAATGCAGTCAGCAATTCACCCCCCCATCATAACCATTTACCCCAACCCATCGAATGCAATATTTACAATTCAGAACAATATGGCGGGAGCAGTACGATGCAAGGTATATTCGATTGAAGGCAAGCAAATGGAAGAGTTTGAGATGCAAGCAGGAGCAAGTCGTCATTTTGGAGAATGGTTGCACACAGGGGTTTACTTTGTAGAAGCCACCAACCAATCCGGAGAGCGATACACCCTTAGAATACTGAAACACTAAGCAACACAGAAACAAATGCTGCCTCAAAGCCTCGCACAGCGGGGCTTTGGATTTTAAAGAAGCTACTACAATGACTAGACTTCCGTTCTAACAATATCTGATATGAAGCAAGGGGTGTAAAAAATGTATTTATGTATTGCAAAATATTGCCTATATCTCATCTAGCTTGCTGCGCAATTCTTCCAACAAAGACTTAATCTTAGTGAGTCGTTGTGTCATATCTATTTGAAACTCTAACCGGCTCTTTTGTGTTTGTAAGACTTCTTTTGCTCCGTCCAGTGTATAACCTTTCACTTTGGTTAGTTCATAAATTTGTGCGATAATCTCAATGTGCTCCTTTCGATACACTCTTTCTCCACCTCTGGTTTTGAGTGGTTTGAGTTGCACAAATTCCGTTTCCCAGAAACGCAGTAAGGATGCATTGACCTTAAACATTTTGGCAACTTCGCCTATCTTAAAATTTTTCCGTTCGCTTAGATGTTCCGAGAGCATAAGATGGATTAGTCAAAAGATTGGTTTGGTAGTGAAGCGATTTCGACTAATCGTCTAAATTCTTCATCTGTCAAGTCATTATGAAAGAAATAGGTGGGGTTTACAATATTTCCATTGATATGCACTTCGTAGTGCATGTGAGGACCGGTAGATTTTCCGGTACTCCCTACCCTTCCAATAAGTTGACCACGGGTAACGGATTGTCCTTTCTTTACCTCAAATTTACTCAAGTGGGCATAGAGTGTTTTGTATCCATAACCGTGATTAATAATGATATGCTTGCCATATCCCCATAAGTCAGTTTGTAAGTCTTCGATTTTGCCGTCTGCTGTTGCATAGACTTCGGTTCCCCTAGGGGCAGAAAAATCAAGACCTGAGTGGAATTTTCGGGTGCGATAAAATGGGTCAATGCGATATCCATAACCAGATGCCACACGCGACAAATCTTTATTAGCTACCGGTTGTATGGATGGAATTGCTGCCAAAATCTTCTTTTTGTTTTCTGCCAACTTAAAAATCTCCTCATAAGATTGTTCTTGCACTCTCATTCGTGCTTGCAGGTTATCCAGTGATTTGCGCAGCTCTATGAGGAATTCCCCGCCATTCATCTTTCTTAGGTAGTCATATTTGTCAGCACCTCCAATACCGGCAGTGCGAGTAGCTTTACTCAGTGGTTCTGCCTCAAAAATACTTCGGTATATTTCTTCATCTTTCTTGGTTAACTCAACTAATGTGTTATCCATTGAATAAAGTTGTTTTTCAACTTGAGCTAACTGATCTCTTAGTTCAGCATTTTCATTTTTGAGCAAAATTTCTTTTGGGGAGTCAACGATTCCTGTAAAGAAGAAAAAAATGGCAATGGCAAAGCCCAATGACATCACCAATACAAACAAACTCCTCCAAAAATAATATTTGAAACCTTTTTTATGCTTCTCATATTTTAGAGTGTTGGGATTGAAGAAATATTTTGCTTTAGGCATTTCTATCTGTTTTGCTTGTCTATCTTTGCGCCTCTTTAATTTTGCAAGAGGCGAAAATAATACAAACTATTAATAAATAAAATTTTACTGTAATGAATAGCAGCGAAATCAGAGAAGCTTTTTTAAAGTTCTTTGAGAGCAAAGAACACAAGCGTTATCCTTCTGCGCCTATAGTAGTGAAGAACGACCCAACGTTGATGTTTACCAATGCAGGAATGAATCAATTTAAAGATTGGTTCTTGGGAAACGAACAGCCTCAATACAAGCGGGTTGCAAACTCTCAAAAATGTTTGCGTGTGAGCGGCAAACACAATGACTTAGAAGAAGTAGGGGTGGATACATACCACCACACGATGTTTGAAATGTTGGGGAATTGGAGTTTTGGAGATTATTTTAAGGCAGAGGCAATAGAATGGGCTTGGAAGCTGCTGACAGATGTATATGGTATAGACAAAGACAGGCTTTATGTTACAGTGTTTGAAGGTGATGAACAAGAAGGGTTGGGTTTTGACAGTGAAGCCTATTCAAATTGGGAAAAATGGATATCAAAAGAACGTATTTTAAACGGCAATAAGAAAGATAATTTTTGGGAAATGGGCGATACCGGTCCATGTGGTCCATGCAGCGAAATTCATGTTGACCTGCGATCCAGCGAAGAAAGGTCCGCTGTGGATGGAGCAACACTTGTGAACAATGACCACCCACAAGTAATCGAAATTTGGAATCTGGTTTTTATGGAGTTTAACCGTAAGGCTGACGGCACCTTGGTTGCCTTGCCCGCTAAACACGTGGATACAGGAATGGGTTTTGAGAGATTGGTTCGCGTTATTGAAGCAAAAAACTCAAATTATGATACAGATGTGTTTGTGCCGACTATCAGAGTGATTGAACAAAAATCGGGCATTAAATATGGCTTTAGCCAGAGCAAACAGGACATTGCCATGCGTGTGCTGTCTGACCATATAAGAGCAATTTCTTTTGCCATTGCCGATGGACAGTTGCCGAGCAACAACGGGGCAGGCTATGTGATTAGAAGAATTTTACGCAGAGCAGTGCGTTATCAATACCAGTTCTTGGGTATCAAAACTCCTTTCTTGTTTGAATTGTCTGGTTTGATTGCCGATAATTTTAAAAATGTTTTTCCTGAACTACAACAACAAAAAGACTTTGTTTCAAAGGTAATCCGAGAAGAGGAGCAAGGGTTTCTTAAAACCATTGCGCATGGTATGCAAATACTTGAAAGCAAATTTGCCGAGGGCGGAACATTAATCAAAGGGGAAGACGCATTTGAATTGTCGGATACTTACGGTTTCCCTCTTGATTTAACGCAATTAATTGCCAGAGAAAGAGGTTTTGAAGTGGATGTAAAAGAATTTGAAGTTGAACTTCAACAACAAAAAGAACGCTCACGCAAAGCAACTGGGTTGACCTCCGATGATTGGCAGATATTGGGAGACGATAAACCCACCGTTTTTGTTGGATATGACTGCACAGAAAGCGAAATTACAATTATTAAATATCGCAAGATAAAATCAAAAGGTAAGGAGAGTTTTCAGATGGTGTTTAATCAAACTCCCTTCTATCCCGAAGGTGGAGGGCAGGTGGGTGATACAGGAGTTATTCAAAATGCGAATGAGAAGATTGAAATTGTTGATACCAAGAAAGAGAACAATCTCATTATTCATTTTGCAAACAAATTGCCCGAGAACCTGCAAACACCATTCACTGCTTCAGTGAATATAGAAAAACGCCATTTGACAGAGAACAATCACTCCGCAACTCATTTGCTGCATGCGGCTTTGCGAAGTGTCTTGGGAGTTCATGTTCAACAGAAAGGAAGTTTTGTGAACAGCGAATACCTACGTTTTGATTTTTCGCATTTTGCTGCAATGACAGATGAAGAAATACGAAAAGTTGAACGATTGGTAAATGACAAAATCCGCAAAAATATTCCACTGGATGAGCAAAGAGCAGTTCCAATAGAAGAAGCCAAAAAAATGGGAGCCACGATGTTGTTTGGAGAAAAATATGGCGAAACTGTTCGTGTAATTACTTTTGACAAAGGTTATTCGCGTGAGTTGTGCGGTGGTACGCACGTTAAAGCAACAGGTCAAATCGGCTATTTTAAAATCATTGCCGAAACTGCTGTGGCAGCCGGAGTGCGTAGGATTGAGGCGATAACATCAAAGGCAGTTGATGCCTTGATTGAGGAATGGCAAAACACTGTTTCTATTTTGAGAGACCTATTGAAATCAAAGGATATTGTGTCTTCTGTGGAGCAGAACATCAGCGAGAGGGTAGAGCTGATAAAGAAGATTGAACTTTTTGAGAATGAAAAAACCCAAGAGCTAAAGCAACGATTACTCAATCGGATGCAATCGCACAATGGAGTTAATGTGATGATTGAACGTGTTATTGTTTCTAATTCAGAACAACTCAAGAACTTGTCTTTTCAGTTGCGTAATGAAGTTGAAAACTTGTTTTGTGTATTAGGTGCAGAGATTGATGGAAAACCATTGTTGAGTATTATGCTGAGCGATAGCCTTGTGAGCGAGAGACAACTTCATGCAGGCAATATTGTCAAAGAATTAGCAAAAGAAATCAAGGGTGGTGGTGGAGGACAATCTTTCTATGCAACTGCCGGTGGAAGTGCTGTCGGTGGTTTGGATAGCGCATTGAAAAAAGCAAATGATTTTCTGTGAAGTACCTTGTGCTACTCATTTGAATGCTCATATAGATTAAATGATACAGAATACAGAAAATAGATGAAGAATTATTATCCGTGGTTAGGGGTGTGTCTTAGCTTTATCTTCATTCTTGGAATGTTGGGTACGATAATGGACCGCGCGCTCTTTGACAGCTATGGCATGCTCCTTCTCTATTTGCTCATTTCCTATCTACTCATGATTGTGATTTGGTTCGCAAATTTTTGGGTGATTCTGCGAGTTGGCGAAACACTGGTTGCCAAGTATTTTACTGCTCTGTTGATAGCCATTTCTGTGTCTTTGCTCATCAATACTTTTAGCCCGATTCCTGACTATTTCTATGGCGATAAATATGAAAAAACACCATGGATGTCAATGCTTCACAAGGCGCTCAAAGGTGTTTTCCCAGCTTCATTTTATTTTGGAATTCAATATTTCCTGCTCCAATACAGACAGACTAGAAAGATGGAGATTGAATTATATAAGCATGAACAAGAGAATGCACAGTGGAAACTCAATAACTTGCATCAGTATTTAAGCCCCGATTTTCTGTTCGAATCTATCAATGCCATACAAAAAAATACCGATGATAGTTGGACTGTCAAAACGCTGGAGAAACTCAAAATTGTTTATAGGCATCTTATGAACTACAACAAAGACAATGTATTTGTTTCGCTTGCAGAAGAAATTTTGTTTATCAATAACTACCTTGAATTGTTTAAAGAAAAATATGCACAAGCCTTAGAACTTCATATTAACTTAGGCGACTCTGCAAATAAATCTGAGTATATCCCTTATTTCTCGCTCCAATTACTTGTTGAAAATATATTAAAACATAATGCCATTACATTTCAGAACCCATTGACAATTAAGTTAGAACGAGTGGACGATTGTATTGTTGTTTCAAATAATTTACAAACGAAAATATATAGCAACTTTTCTTCCGATAAAAGAAAATCCTATGGTCTGAAGAGTCTGCAAGATATATATGATTTGCTACCTGAAAAGCAATTAGAAATCAAGAAGACTAAAACAGAGTTTGTTGTTTCTATGTCGATTTTATCTCGTCAAGAAGTAGATTTATTTTCTCTTAAACTACACGATTATGAATCAAATTGATATTGTTATTATTGAAGATGACTATAGGATAGCAAAAGAACTAAAGACCATGATTGAGGGGATACAAGACAATGTTCGCGTGATTCAAACGCTCTATTCTGTTCAAGAGTCCATTGCGTTTTTTCAAACTACTCAATCTAAAATTGATCTCATCCTGTCCGATATTATGCTTGGAGATGGGTTGAGTTTTGATATTTTTAGAAATTGTAATGTAACAGCACCTGTTATCTTTTGTACTACTTATGATGAATTTGCACTTGAGGCTTTTAAAAACAATGGTGTGGATTATATATTAAAACCGATAGAGCCGGAAAATTTGAAAGCAAGTTTGCAAAAACTCCAACGCTTGAGTGTGTTGAACAGTGAAAAAATAAATGAAAGTTTAGACAAGATTGAGTCTGCAATTGTGAGTGCTGAAAAACAATATGTCAAATCCATCTTATGCTATTTTAGAGATCAAGTTGTGCCGGTAGCAGTGGATGAGGTGTGTTTTGCCCATATAGAAAAAGGAAATACATATCTCTCTTCACAACAAAGACAATATAGAGTGCAAGGTGCTATTGAGAGTTTATTTGAAAAGTTGAATCCTGAAGTGTTTTATCGCGTAAATAGGCAATATATTGTAAACAGGAATTTTATTAAGTCAGTATCAAAAATGTTTGGACGAAAATTGCTTGTTCAGTTGCATTGTCAATTTGATTACCAAATTATTGTCAGTAAAGCCAATGCACCCCTTTTCATTCATTGGTTAAAGAGTAGTTAATACATGATAAAACAGTTTGCCAATAAACATCTGCTCAAACTCGGGGTACTCTTGACTCTGATGTTTTCTTTTGCTGTATTTGACATTAGGGTGTCGCAAGGGCAGGATAGTGATATGGTGAATTTAATCGGCTCACATATTATTATCACCCTTTCTTATTTTGGTTTTTGGGTAGTCAATTCTATCATCATCCACAGCGAGAAAATAAAACTAAATGTTTGGTTCAAAGCACTGATAGCATTATTTATAAACTCTGTGATAGCAATCGTGTTTTATTATTTAAGCCCTTTTGAAGAGTATGCGATGAATCCTTTGTCAAACTTTCCTCTTTATATTGCTTGGTGGCGACTCATGGTGAAAGCGTTCATTTTTGGTGGTATTTTTTATTTGATTCAAACATTAATACGTTATAATGATCGCGCACAGTGGCTGGAACTCGAGATTGCAAAGAAAAAGAAAGAAAAACTCCAAATAGAAATTGAACGCTATTGGCAGATGCTAAATCCACATTTTTTATTTAATGCTCTTAGCATGATTCGCGCAGATGCTAGAGATGAGAGTGTAAAGGCAGATATTGCAAACCTTGCCAAAGTATATCTCCATTTGCTTGATAATAGAAGCGAAACTAAATTAATTGCAATAGAGAAGGTGCTTGTTTTTTTGCAGAATTATCTTGCTCTTTTTTCAAAATCCCACCCAAAGTTCTCCTATAAGATTGATGCGATTCATACTCCTCATACTGCTTCTATTCCCATTTTCACACTCTTTATGTGTATTGGCTGTATTTTAAAGCAATATATGCAGTCAGTTGAAGAACCGTTTTTTATCCATATTTATTTGCAAAATGTTGATACAATTGTAATTGATACTATCCATCCAAAAACTCAATTAGTACTTGAAAACAAGCCTCAAATAATCAAAGTGCAGAATGAATATTTGCAATATACCGCTCAACCCGTCTCTGTGGTTTATAACGAAGGACATACGGTGGTAAAATTACCTCTGCTCAGTGCCTCATAGGTATCGTCAATGCACTTCTCGCTTGCCAACAATCGGAAACTTGTGTCCGCTTCAGTTTTGTTTTTGTCCGCTTCGGCTATAAAACATTAATATATAATTAATTGCGTTTTATTTTTGCCGCGCTTTAAACATAATTAATGTAGCATTAACACAATAGAAAAATGAAAAAAATAAACATTTTAACTCTCTTTGGCATTATCATTTTATCAGTGCTTGGAACCGGTAAACTGAATGCGCAAATCTGTGCAACTCCTCCCGTTGGTTGCGCATCAACCGATTTATCTAATTATGGTATTAACTCCAATACCGATGCAGCTACCATTGAATATGACAATGCCGTGGCGGGTTTTCATACTACCATGATTAGAAATGGCGATGGCTCGGTATCCATTTGGGGACAAAATGCACAAAATAATGGAAGTTCTCATGCGCTCACAGCCAGACAAATCAACAAAACCAATTATCCGGCTTTAACCGGAACGGTATTAAAATTTGGAATAGGTTCTTATGCCTCCGGGACTGATGCTACCCAAATGATTTTGTTGACCACTGACGGTCTTTTTGCTTGGGGTGAACAAGGGGTGGTATTAAACTCTTCAATTACTACAAGCAGAACTTTTGCCAAGTTAGATTCTGCAAAATTTTCTGCCAATGGTGCAAACAAGTTTGCACTGCCGATTGGTGTTACACCTGGTGATGTTAAAATGTTATTTGTAACATCCGGCACGATCGCCATTACTACCTGTTCCGGTAGTGTTTGGGTTCTGTCTCAAAGAGGGCAGTTGCGTGGTAATAATAATACCGGAAATGGTACAACATGGTATAAAGTTAAAAAAGATGCGAGTAATGATTTGACAAATATTGTAGCGTGTCGCGGTTCTTACAATGTATTATATGCCTTGGATGACACAAGCGGAATATGGACTTGGGGTATTAATTCTTATCTAGGAAACGGAACAGGTCGTAGTAATAGATCGTATGCAACAGCAATGTCTCGCCCAATGGCTGGTTATCCAATAAAAATGATAGGTTCAACTACAGATAACAAAAACAATAGAACCTCATATTATGTATTGGGTAAAGACAGTACATTATTTGCGCTTGGGTATAATAATAGCCGTCAATTAGGAGATTGGAGTGAAACAGAAAGAACCTCATGGGTGCGCTGCCAATATTCAAATACTGCAGCCGATTCAATGACAAATATTGTTTGGATTAGTCCCAATGAGCACGATAGAGGCGATGCAAATAGTAACAGTACTGCAGCAATCAACGTGCTCAATTCAAATAAAGAGGTTTGGGCGTTTGGTAGCAGTGATAGTTGGATGATAGGCCTCGGAAACGGAGCAAGTAATAACCCGGGGAGACCTGCCGGCATCAACGGAAGCACTGACAGTATGCTTACTGTCGAAACAGGAGGGCATATTAGCCTGGTGATTAAGCAATGTGAAGTGAATTTTGGATATGTGGGTCATAAGACCCATGGCAGTATGGCAGATAGCGTAGATGCCAGCTCTTATTTGTCAACTTATACTTTTTCCACAACTGCCGTTAACATTTGTGGGGCACCGGGAGAACCTCAGATTGAGGTATATCCAATTGTGGGGGCATTGGTAGCCACAGCTGCGAGTTTTTGTTATGGTTCAGATTACATTATGAGACTGAGCGATACCTCAGGAGTAACAGTTTCTTTTTCTGTAAAAAGTGGCCCCACAAAGGGTTTTGTGTCAATCAGTGGAGATACGTTAAGGTTTACTGAACCTGCAAGTGTAGAAATTACTGCATCTATTTACAATGTTTGTCACCCTGTAACCCCAATTGATACTACATTTACAGTTACAATGGAACAATGTAAATTTACATCTCCCGATGTCAATATGGGCAATGTGTATGCTTCTATCACCGGCAATGTATCAACCAATGATGTGGTAGCACATGGCAAAATTCATTATGAAAATTATTATTCCAACACATTAAAACCTGTTGGCAGCAACCCTTCACTCACTGTTTATGCAGATGGTTCCTATACATTTATAACAGATTTGCCCGGAACATACATGTATGATGTGTCTGTTTGTGATTCCGGTCAATTTGCAAGCTGTTTAACAGAAACGCTGACAATCTATGTCAAAGACCCCTCAACCTTAAACAATCCGCCTATGCCATCAACTGATATTGCTGTTACCGCATTTAATACAGCCGTAACACTTAAAACAGTGAGTAACGATAAGGCTGGCAGTCCCAACAAATCCATAGACCCAACTTCTGTTACGATAGTTTCCGGAACTGCACCTAATCCAACAACAGAAGGTACTTTGTCAGTAAATCCATCAACAGGAGATATTACATTTTTCCCGGCAACCGGATTTGTTGGAGATGTATATTATCAATACGAAGTGTGTGATAATGGTTCACCGGCACAATTTGCTAAAGCAATACAGAAGATCTCTGTTTTTGGCAGCGGTAGAGATAATACAACCTTAGGAGTAGATGATTTTAATAAAGGTCAGATGAATGAAAATCAAACAGGCAACTTGTTGAACAATGACATAGACCCCGAATCAGACAATCAAAGTGTAACAGCAGCAGTTACTACAAAGCCCGGTGTGGGCAAATTGACTGTCTCTTCAAATGGTAATTATACTTTTGAACCTGCTTTTGGTTTCTATGGCTCAACAAACTTTGTATATGAAGTTTGTGATGATAATGCCACCCCTGTGTGTGCCAATGCTACACTGTATTTGTTGGTAGAGAAAGAAGAAACTGAGCAAGATTTTCACGCAACAACAGTGAATGTAGAAGTGTCGGGTGATGTAAGTACAAATGATAATTTACCTTTGGGATATAGTTATACCAATATCAGCTCTGTGCTGGGAAATCCTTCAGCAGATAAGCCGGTACTCAGCTCTGATGGTAGCTACACATTTAAACCGAGTAAAGCCGGAATTTATCAGTTTGAAGTAGAGGCATGTACACCTTCTCCAAGTATTATTTGTGTTACAGAATTATTAACAATCACCGTAGTAGATGTAACCAAGATTAATAATCTGCCTGCTACTACACCTGATTTCGCGTTGATGTATGGACATCCAACAACACCAGCAACCATTACCATAGATGTGGTATCTAATGACAACCCTGCAAATGTTGGTGGAGGATTAAATACATTAGGCAATCCGACAATAAATGCTGGTAGTGTTAAAAATGGTGCCACAATAAATGTATCCAGCGGTAGAGTGAATTATACTCCGGCTGCCGGTTTTTATGGTAATGATACTTTCACATATAATGTGTGTGAACAACCTGCAGGTGTTAATTGCCGTGATGAAGTGGTGATTGTTACTGTATTAGAACCGGGTACCCCTCCACATATTATAGCGTCTGATAATTATGCAATAACTAACAGTACTACGCCTGTAAGCAGAACGGCAGCAAATGGTATTCTACCAAATGACTATTCAAGCACCGGTGGCACCAAAACAGCCTCTCTCATAGGTAGTGCGTCTATTGTGGGAGTTGGTTCTCTTTCATTGAGTTCTGATGGTAGCTATACGTTTACTCCTAATGCTTCTTTTATTGGAACTGTTGCATATCCATACCAAGTTTGTGATGGTGCTTTGTGTACCAATGCTACGCTCTATATTCAAGTTTACAGCCCTGCATTGTTGCCAATCACACTCATTGATTTGTCTGCACGATTGACTCCTGCACGTACTTCAATAGTAGAATGGATTACAGCGCAGGAAGAGAATAATCAATTCTTTACAGTACATAAATCAACTGACGGAAGCAGATGGGAAGTGCTTTCGATTGTGCCATCTCAAGGTAACAGTGTGCAAATCCAGAGTTATTCAACCATTGATGCAAATCCAAAAGTTGGTGTGAATTACTATCGTCTTACCCAGACTGATATTGATGGTACTGAAACGAATTTAGGAACACGTATGGTTATGGTTTCGGAAAGTAATGATAAGTTGATAGAGCCTGTTGTTTATCCTAATCCATCAAAAGGAAAATTATTTATTGATGTGAAAGGTTCGTCCTTTACATTTACAATATTTAATATGCAAGGTAAACAAATCATGAGTTCTAATGCAACCAATTCAACAGTAATTGAAAACCTTTCTACCGGATTGTATTTCATTCGTTTGGAATATGGCAATCAAGTAGAAACCATGAAGGTTGTTGTTGAATAATCACAATCAGCAAATACCAATAAAAAAGCCCGAATTTTTTTCGGGCTTTTTTGTTTATAAGGTGGTACAAATGGTTGCTTATGCGTATAAAGGGTATTTTGCCATAAGTTTTTCAACCTCTTGTCGTATTGATTTGAGCTTTTGCTCATTTTCATGATTCATGATAGCTTCGTCAATATAGCCAACAATCACAGGCATTTCATCTTCTTTAAGACCTCTTGTTGTAATCGCAGGTGTGCCAATTCTGATTCCTGATGTTACAAAAGGTGAACGGGTTTCAAATGGAACTGTATTCTTGTTAATGGTGATTCCACATTCGCCCAAGATTGATTCAACTAATTTTCCGGTAATTTTCTCTCCTTTGGGTCTTAAATCAATTAACATCAAGTGATTGTCTGTTCCTCCTGAAATAATATTATAGCCTCTGCTCACAAACTCTTTTGCCATTGCTTGAGCATTTTTAATAATTTGCTTACAATATACTTCATAATCAGGAGAGAGGTCTTCGCCAAAGGCAACTGCTTTCCCTGCAATTACATGCTCCAAAGGACCACCTTGCGTACCCGGGAATACTCCTGAATCAAGCAGTGCACTCATCATTTTAAGCTCTCCTTTAGGTGTTTTTTCGCCAAATGGATTTTCAAAATCTTGACCCATCATAATTACACCTCCTCTTGGACCTCGTAGAGTCTTATGCGTAGTAGAGGTAATAATATGACAGTGCTTGAGCGGGTCGTTCAGTAATTTTGTTGCAATCAGTCCGGCAGGGTGTGCAATGTCAGCCATCAATAATGCGCCCACTTGGTCAGCTGCAGCACGCATTTTGGCATAATCCCAGTCGCGGCTGTAACTTGAAGCACCGGCAATCACTAACTTGGGTTTTTCTGCGATGATTTGCTCTGCTACTTTGTTAAAATCAATTTGTCCTGTGCTCTCTTCTACACCATAAAATACAGGGTTGTAGAGTTTACCTGAAAAATTAACCGGAGAGCCGTGTGTCAGGTGTCCACCGTGCGATAAATTAAATCCTAAGATTTTGTCGCCTGGCTTCAAACAAGCAAGCATAACAGATGCATTGGCTTGTGCACCTGAATGTGGTTGTACATTCGCCCATGCGGCTCCAAAAAGCTTTTTGAGTCTGTCTATTGCTAAATTTTCTACTTCATCCACTACTTCGCATCCGCCATAATATCTGCGTGCCGGTAGCCCTTCAGCATATTTGTTTGTAAGTACACTGCCCATTGCCTCCATTACTTGTTTGCTAACAAAGTTTTCAGATGCAATTAATTCAATTCCGTGCTGCTGTCTTTTCAATTCCTTATTGATAAGACCAAAGACCAATTCATCTCTTTTCATGGTGTGCAAAATTACTCAAATTACTGAAAGAAAATTATTGTGTCGGGATGACTGGATTCGAACCAGCGACCCCTTCGTCCCGAACGAAGTACGCTACCAGGCTGCGCTACATCCCGATTGAGCTTTTATTGCTATGCAATATTAAAATGAATAATCTTCATCCGGTTTGTATTTTTATAAATATATAACCATGATTTGCCGCTTTGTATTAAGTAGTTTTTATTGAAACACAAGTGATAGTTAGGGAAATACCCAAATTGTAAAACTGAAAATATTCAATCAATTGCTTACATAACAAAGTGTATTTTTGCACACTTATTATTTGTAATGGGTTTTAAATCTGGGTTTGTAACAATCATTGGGCGACCAAACGTGGGGAAGTCCACACTCATGAACCATTTCGTGGGTCAAAAACTCTCTATTGTTACGCCCAAAGCATCCACCACCCGCCATCGCATTACCGGAGTGGTTACTGATCAAAACTATCAAATTGTTTTTTCAGATACACCCGGAGTGATTAAAGCCGCATACGAATTACATAATGCAATGATGGACTTTGTTTGGACTGCATTGGATGACAGCGACTTGATTTTGTATATGCTTGAGGTTGATGAGCCTGTGAATGAGCTGATAGTTGAGAAGTTAAAAGAATCCGGATTGCCTGTGTTGGTACTGCTCAATAAAATTGATTTAAGCACTCAGAAGCGTGTGGAGGAGAGGATAGCTACATTGAAACAGCATACTTTGTTTAAGGATGTAATTCCGGTATGTGCGTTACATGGTTTTGATAGCAAGTTGGTGTTGGAGCAGATTGTGAGCTATTTGCCTGAAGGTATGCCTTATTTTCCTGATGACCAAATTACAGACAGAACAGAACGTTTTTTTGTTTCTGAGATTATCAGAGAGCAAATATTTTATCTGTATTCAAAAGAAATACCTTATAGCTGTGAGGTGATTGTAGAAGATTTTAAAGAGCATGAGAATATTATTGATATACGTGCATTTATCATGGTAGAGCGTGAAGGGCAAAAGGGGATATTAGTGGGTAAAGGAGGAGCAGGGATTAAGAGGATAGGAGTAAAATCACGAAAGGAATTAGAAGTCTTTTTGGACAAGCACATTTTTTTAGATTTGCGTGTGAAGGTGGCTGAAGGGTGGAGAAAAAAGGACTTGTTTCTGAAACGGTTTGGATATAAAAATTAAAATGAAATGAGAAATATTGTAGCAATTGTAGGCAGACCGAATGTTGGTAAGTCCACGTTTTTTAACAGACTCACCGGAGAACGCAAGGCGATTGTGCATGATTCCAGTGGTGTTACACGAGATAGACATTATGGAGAATGTGAATGGTCGGGTAGAAGTTTTACTGTAGTTGATACCGGTGGTTATGTACCCAATAGCAGCGATGTGTTTGAGCAAGCAATCGTGAACCAAGTCAATATTGCCATTGATGAAAGCGATATCCTGCTTTTTATGGTTGATGTTACCAATGAAATTACCGATTTAGACATGGCATTTGCCAATGTGTTGAGAAAATCCGGCAAGCCGGTGATTGTTGTTGCCAACAAAACTGATAACCAAATGCTGATTCCGCAAGCCAGCATATTCTATAGATTTGGATTTGAAGAGTTATTTACCGTTTCATCATTATCGGGCAGCGGAACCGGTGAATTGTTGGATAAAGTAGTTTCATTGATGACACCTGCCGCTGATGAACAACAAACAGAAACAGACATCCCCCGTGTTGCAATATTAGGTCGCCCGAATGTCGGCAAGTCTTCACTCACCAACACACTCTTGGGCAATGAACGCAATATTGTTACTGATGTGGCAGGTACAACTCGCGACAGTATTCATTCGCATTACAATGCCTTTGGTAAAGAAATGATTCTGATTGATACTGCCGGTATCCGCAGAAAAAAGAAAGTCTCTGAAGATATTGAATTCTATTCTGTGATGAGATCGCTGCGGGCAATGGAGGAAGCAGATGTATGTGTAATTATGATTGATGCAACAATAGGGATGGATGCACAAGATGTGAATTTGTTTTATTTAGCACATCGCAGAGGGAAAGGAATTGTACTTTTAGTAAACAAGTGGGATTTGGTTGAGAAAGATACACATACCGCAAAAGAATATACCGCAGTCATTCATTCAAAAGTACAGCCATTTGTTGATTTCCCTATTTTGTTTATTTCCGCACTTAATAAACAAAGGATTTATGATACAGTTGAAAAGATTCAACAAACATTTGAAAATCGCAAGAAACAAATCTCAACATCTAAGCTCAATGAATTTGTTCAAGAAATGATTGAACGCAATCCACCTCCTTCCAAAAAGGGGAAGTACGTTAAAATAAAATATGCAACTCAGCTAAATAATGTCAATTATCCTTGTTTTGTTTTCTTCTGTAATTTGCCTCAATACTTGACAGATGCATATAAGCGCTATGTGGATAATCAGCTTAGGAGTAAATTTGACTTTAAAGGTGTTCCTATCAAGGTGTTTTATAGAAAGAAATAGCATTGGATTGGGTTGAGCTTCTAGTTGACAATGGATTTAGTAATCTATTGTGTTTAGAATAAAGCACGTATTCGGTTTAGCCAATATTTAATGTCCTTGCCGGGTGATGATAGTTCTCCTGTCCAAATCGTGCCCTTTCTTAAAAAATATTTATCAAAGTATCCGGGAGTAATTCCCCATTTCTTTTTGAAAGTCTTACGTCCGTCATTCATCTTGATTCGTTTGAGAGATTTTGAACCAAAATGATACACACGGCTATTTCCAATACCTCGAAAATTGCGCACCCCTTTATGCCAAAGTTTCATACTAAAGTCCGGATCAGAATATAGACCGGGACTAAATTCTTCACTATACCCTCCAACAGCATTCCATAAACTTCTATGCACAACATTGGGGGGCCAGCTTGCTCCGTTCCAGTCTTGTTTCATTGGTTTGTCAAAGTCTTCTAAAAGTGCAGCTTGATTAAAGTTTTCAGGATTGTTGCCGAAGTCTATCCCTGCAATTGCACAGGAGTTCTTTCCTGTAAACGGTTCTATCATTGTTGAAGAAAAAAAGAACCGATGGTGTCCAAGTTTTTTTATTTCAGCGTATAAGGCAGTATCCCAGTTTGGGAGTGCAAACATATCATCGTTAAAATAACATATATACTCAGTAGTTGCTTTTGTTGACGCTAAATTTAAAGCTTTACAGATTCCAATATTCTCGTTGCTCCAAGTGTATTCAATGCCTGCATGATTTTGCGCCCACTCTAATGTCCCGTCTATACCCTCATTAATATGTATAATTATTTGATGTGTGTAATGAGAATTTTTCATGATGCTTTCTATACACAATTTAAGATATGCCAAATTGTTCCAAGTCGGAATCAGAATTGAAAATAGCGGTTGTGTCATGTATGCGTGCAAATGTAATTGATGTTCTATTGTGTGAAATATAGTATTATTTACAATTATCGATTCATTTGAAATATGCAAATGTCAAAAAAGAATGAAGCGTTTTATTAGTAGCAAAACTTCGACTAATTTTGCAGCGTCAAAAAATACAAGTAATGAGAGTTGCAGTTGTAGGAGCCACCGGATTAGTCGGTACAAAAATGCTAGAAGTGTTGGAAGAAAGAAATTTTCCGGTTTCAGAATTAATTCCGATTGCTTCTTCAAAATCTGTAGGGACTAAAGTGAGTTTTAATGGAAAGACTGTTGAGGTTGTGTCCTTAGAGAAGGGTGTGGAATTAAAACCTCATATTGCCTTATTTTCTGCTGGCGGATCAGTTTCAAAAGAATGGGCTCCAAAATTTGCCCAAGTCGGAACCACTGTAATTGATAACAGTTCTGCTTGGCGTATGGATGATCAAATTAAATTGATTGTGCCCGAAGTGAATGCTCATCAATTAAAGAAAGAGGACAAAATCATTGCAAACCCCAATTGCAGTACAATACAAATGGTGGTTGCTTTGTTTCCTATTTACAAAAAATATGGTCTGAAAAGATTGGTTATTTCAACTTATCAATCCGTAACCGGTACGGGTACAAAAGCTGTAAATCAGTTAATGTCAGAAAGAAAAGCAGCACCTATTGCAGAAATGGCTTATCCATATCCCATTGACTTAAATGTTATCCCGCAGATTGATGTGTTTGTAGAAGATGGCTATACAAAAGAAGAGATGAAGATGATTAATGAAACTCGCAAAATATATGGGAATAACAGTATTGCCATAACTGCAACAACAGTACGTATCCCTGTTATTGGCGGACACAGCGAATCTATCAATGTTGAAACTATTCACCCGTTTCAAATAGAAGATATTCACTCCTTATATATTAATGCACCGGGAATTGAATTAAAAGACAATCCTCAATCATTATCATATCCAATGCCTATAGATGCGCATAATAATGATAAGGTATGGGTGGGTAGAATTAGAATAGATCATAGTCAACCCAATTCGTTTAATATTTGGGTTGTCTCTGATAATTTGAGAAAAGGAGCCGCAACCAATGCTGTGCAAATTGCAGAATATCTGTATCACCATAAATTAGTTTAGAGAATTTCATGACAACAATACCGGGCTTCTACAGCCTAAAAATTAAAAAAATACACAGAGAAACAGAACAAGCTGTAACCCTATTCTTTGATGTTCCTGAAATCATAAAAGATAAGTTTGTTTACAAAGCAGGTCAGTTTTTAACAATTGAAGTTGTAATTAACAATGAAAGCGTGAGGCGTTCATACAGTCTTTGCAGCGCACCATCTATAGATGAAGATTTGGCTGTAACAGTCAAAGAAGTTGAACGCGGTAAAATGTCCACCTATATTAATCGTGAGCTGAAAGAAGGTGATTTTCTCAATGTAATGCCACCCAATGGAAAGTTTGTGGTAGAGCCCAATCAAGAATCTTCGAAAGCGTATGTGTTATTTGGTGGTGGGAGTGGTATTACTCCTTTGATGGGTATTTCTAAAACTGTTTTATCAAAAGAGCCTAAGTCAAAGATTTTTTTGATTTATGCCAATCAAAACCCGAACACAGTAATTTTTAAGTCCGCCTTAGATGAATTGGCAAAACAATTTAAAGACAAATTTAAAATATTCTACTCTTATGATAAGGCTCCTTTGATGTGGTTCGGATTAAAAGGCTTTTTAACGGAATCAAGCGTAGTTGACATTTTAAAATATAAAATAGCCGGACATTATACATCTGCTCATTATTATATATGTGGACCTACCCCAATGATGGATGTGGTTATGAATGGGTTGGCATCAGCAGGAATAGAGCCTGCAAGAATACACAGTGAGTATTTTGGTTCCACCACAAAACACGATGCAAAAGTGTTAGAGTCAACAGCAGAAGGTAAAGGTGGTTTCTCAGGCAAAGCGAAAGTGAAAATTTCACTTTATGGAAAGACTACTGAGATTGAGGTAAAGGAGAATCAGACCATTTTAGATGCAGCAATTTCCGCAGGCTTACAACCCCCGTATTCATGTACAGTTGGGGTTTGTACTACATGCAGAGCCAAGGTTTTGAAAGGTCATGTTGAAATGATGGAAAGAGAAGGGTTAAGTGACTCTGAAATAGATGAAGGATATGTTTTGACCTGTCAATCCTTGCCTCGAGCTTCCGAAATTGAGATAGTTTACGAATAATTCGTAGATATATTTATAATCATTTGTGCCCTCATTGGGAGGGCTTTGCGCAATCGACTGTTTAAAGGAAAAAAATCAAAAAA
The DNA here is from genome assembly GCA_023228875.1 of Bacteroidia bacterium. Lineage (NCBI taxonomy): Bacteria > Pseudomonadati > Bacteroidota > Bacteroidia > Bacteroidia bacterium. The sequence continues at coordinate 145,683 of JALOAG010000004.1, forward strand.
CATTTGGCTGTTTCATTTATTTCTTCTAATATCGCCATTTCAAAGCATAAAGAATGTATAATCTAAAAACAAACAGATATGAAAAAAATGTTTACTACGCTCAGAAACAACGCGCATCATTTTTATTTATGGATAGCCGTTGTATTATTTAGTTTTTTACCACGAATTGGTATTTCACAACAAATTGCAATTGATGATTTTATAAAAAATTCATCTCCTTATTGCAATGCTCCGCATAATAATACAGCATCTAATAACCCTTGTTCCTATCCCGGTACCGGATACAATGTTTACCTTGAAAAGATGGAGTTGGGTAATTATTATCACGATGAGGGTCCAACTTGTAGAACAATAAGATCATCTTACTCATATTTTAATGAGATGCCAATACAGTTGGTTACCAATGCGACTCCATATACACTAAAAGTTACAATTCCTCAAACTAATGTTGGTTGGGCAAGAGGAGTGGGAGTTTGGTTTGATTTTAACGGAGACAATAAGTTTTCAGATTCTGAATTTTTAGATCAAGGAGTTAATTTTTCCACTTATACTCCAAAAACTGTTTTTGAAAGAAAGATTCTAATTAATTGTGGTATGAAACCCGGTATTTATAGGTTGAGAATTAGAACAGATTATAATACTGCGTTTTCTGCATCTCAGGCATGTGTTAACCCTTATGGTTATGGTGAAACATGGGATTTTGATGTTCAGGTTATTGCATCACCAAAGGTTGAAAAAGCACCTGATTTTTTAGTTCCTGCAAATGTTTATGTAAATACCCCTGTTACTTTTAAGAATAATTCATATAAATTATCTTGGCCTTTCATTTGGGATTGGGATCTAAACGGACCCGATGCAACTACTGTTGATTATACTCTAGTGCCATTGTCCGTAGGTGCTCATTCATTAAAATTAAAAATACAAGGCTGTGGTACTTCTGACAGTGTTACCAAAACAATTAATGTAAAAACACCGTCTCAGAAACCCGGAACTGATTTTTATTCAAATAGAACTATCATCGAAGAATTTGATGAAATTATTTTGAAGGATATTTCATCTGACGGTCCTACAAGTTGGGATTGGACTATTTCAAACTCTGCATATCCTGATTTAACTAATGTGGATGGAACTCCATTGGGATTAGGCGGACGATATAATATTACCAAATTTATGTTACAAGATATGGGACTTTTTGATGTCTGCTTGAACGCCACTAATAATGTTGGTAGTTTTCAAAGATGTAAATTGCAATATATTGAGGTAGTGCCATTCTCTGAATTTAAATTAGGAGCAGGTCTTACCGCTACTTCATTAGGTTCAGGTACTATTTTTGATAAAGGAGGTCCAAATGCCAACTATCAGACTGGTGCTAATGGTGACCCATCTGTATGTCGTCTTAGAATTCAACCTTGTGGAGCAAAAACCATTACTTTAAACGTTACGCAATTTAAATTTGCACAAGTATCTCATAATTTAAAAGTGTGGGATGGTCCGAATCCATCTTTTGGAACTCCCTTACATCCAGCCGGGGGTTTTAATCCTTCAAATTCAACGCAACCTTTTCAAGTTATTGCCACCTCAGGTGCAATGTATATGGAGTTAGATACAAAAACTTCTGGTTCTACAGATAGTGGATTGATAGCAACATTTACAACCGACTATGGTGTTTTAGGTGCTCCTGTGCCATCAATTGGAATTGGCGAAAATCAGCCTGTTGCATATACTAATGCAATAACAATGATTAAGAGTACATCAAAGAATATATCTGGTATTCCTGAATATTATTGGCAAGTAGATGATGTTGATGTGCTTCCAAGTGCCTACTTAGGAGATGGAGAGGCATTCAAATACAATTTTAATACAGCAGGTACTTATAAGATTTCTTTATGGATTAAATCTGACTGTTTACAAGGTGTAGGTGATTTTGATATTTATGGTGACCCAATAGGTTCTGGATTTGTACAATATATTACGGTAGTAGATCCTACTTCACCAACAAATATTGATTTTGTTGCTAATAATAGAAGACCGGATGCTTATACTCCTATCATTGTTTCTTCAATAACTGATAAAGCTAATAAGTTCTTGTGGTCAATTGAACCTGCTAATAAATTTACGTATGATTTTGGTTCTAATAATACCAGCCAAGATTTAAGAGGATCTTTTACAGAAGCAGGAACTTATAATATTACCTTATCAGCTTGGAATAGCAATGACTCTGCAATGACAGGAGCAGTATTAACAAAGCAAGCTTATATAGCTGTTGTTGATTATTGTGTTCCAAGTGCTCAAATAGTGAGTAGCGATGTGTCTGTAAATAATGTGAAAATTAGCAGTGGAAATGATGTAATTTTTAGTCAGAACACATCATCTGGCAGTGTAGCTTATGAATCATTTATTTCTCCAAGTTCAACAGTGATTCCTATGGTTCTAGGCGGAAACTATACAGTAACTGTAACCAGAGCCTCTGTTGCTACTGAGTTATCTCATGCAGTTTTTATAGATTTTAATGGAGATGGTTTTTTTGATTCAACTGAAAGAGTATTGAGAGTAATCAATTCGAGTGATCTTTCTTCAAGTGCCGGATTCACAGTTCCGGATTTTAATGTGTCATTTACTGAATCACCTGTAAGAATGAGAGTGGTATCTGCATTCCATGATCAAGAACCTAGTGCGTGTGGTCCATTATCTGTTGGTGAATTTGAAGATTATTTAGTGAAATTAATCACTTTGAATAATACACCAATGCTTACATTAAATGGTAATTCTACTACTTATACAGAACAAGGATTACCTTATGTAGATGAAGGTGCAACTGCAACAGACAGTTTTGAAGGCGATATTTCATCAAGAATTGAAATTGATTCTGATTTAGACCCAAACACTGTGGGTATATACCACATTACATATAATGTAAAAAATTCATCAGGTGTGAGTGCTAGCCCTGTTACAAGAACTGTAATTGTAACAGCAGATAATACACCTCCTGTTCTCACTTTATTAGGTAATAATCCCGATACTATAGAAGTGTTATCTGGCACTTATTCAGAACCTGGATATACTTCAATTGATGCACTTGATGGTGATATTACGGCTCAAGTTATTGTTTCTTCTAATCTAAATGAGGATAAGTTAGGTACATATCAGATTACATATTCATCAACAGATGTAGCCGGAAATAATACTACTAAAACCAGAACGGTTGTGGTAGTTGATACTGAAGCACCTGTTATTCTGCCAATTGGAAGCAATTTAGTAGATTTAGGCAAATTCTGGTATGATCAAACTAGTGTTACTGATAACTATTGGGCTTCAAAAGATATCTATCTTACGAAAGAATATGGTGTGAATGGTCCTGTAAGATGGGATGTGAAAGGTGTTTATCAAGTGAAATATATTGCAGTAGATGGTTCAGGTAACAGCAGTGAATTAACAAGAACTTATATTGTAGATGATTATACTGCACCTATGATTTCTTTAAATACTGCAGATACAATCATTCATGATGTAAATTCACCATATACTCCGGTGCAGCCTGTTATATCAGATAATTCCTATGCTTCAAATACACTAGATGTTGAATATAATACGAATTTGAATGTTAATAAATTGGGATTGTATTCTGAGACTTATAAGGTAACAGATGGAAGTGGAAATACAACAATCAAAGCACGTTGGATTTCTGTAGTTGATAGAGTTTCTCCTTTTATCACTTCCCCTTCTATTTGCTCTAAGGTTGGTATTGATTTCAATTCAAAATCAACTCTCACTGTTACAGATAATTATTATTCTTCTGAAGTATTATATGATCTGATTCAAACAGTTTATTCTAATGTCAATCCGTATGAAGTCGGTTCTTATAACGTTACTTATTCAGTAACAGATCCTTCAGGAAATATTTCCAATATTGCTAAGCAGCAAGTGATTATTGCAGAAGATTGTGATCTTGTTACATCGGTTAACGATATACAGTCTAATTTGAGCGTTAATGTTTATCCAAATCCTTCTAATAGCGGCTTGTTTATTGTTGATTTTGGTAATTCAAAACAAAATATTTCACGTATTGATATCGTAAACAGTATTGGTGTAAAGATAGCTCAATACTCAAATGCTGAAATTGTGAACGGAAAATTAAATGTTGATATTTCTAACTATTCACAAGGAATATATGTGTTAAATGTTCAAACCGAAAGAGGTAATGTTTCAGTTAAATTAATGATGATTAAGTAGTTAAAGTAGTTTTAAACGATAAATAAAAAGTGAGTGTTATGAAATTAATAAAATTAAAAAAAGAAAATAGATTGGGAGCCATTGCAAAGAAAATGTCGCTCTTGGGGATATTATCAGTTTCATTTGGAGTAGCAACTGCTGCAATTTGGGATCCATATTGTCCTATTAGACGACCAAACACTTCTGGATATGGCTGTCAGAACAGACTTAGTATTGAGGATGTTAAAATTGAGCAGGGCGCAGACTTGATTTATTACAAGCAAGCTGATGGGTGCTCAGGTCCTGTTAATGTAAATCCTATGACAGGATCTGCTGAGTATGGTAAGATTGTAAACTATGAAAATGCACCAGTCATTTTATCAGCAGGTGGTACTTATAAAATTGGTATTACCTCATCAGGAATCAATGTTGCTGATAATGGGTATGCAGGTGCTTGGATAGATTATGATTATAGTAATACCTTTACTGATGCAGGGGAATTGTTAAATGTATCCCCAACTTCATGGTATGTGAACTCCCCTAAAGGAGCTCCGGGTGCTTATTCGTATATGACATTTACAATTCCATGTTCCGTAAAGCAAGGTTTAACCAGATTGAGAATTTCATTAGATAAAACATCCAGTCATGTTACATTAGCTAAAGGTTGTGTTTTAGTTCCTAATATTCCATCAGCATACCCTTGGTATGGAGAAACTGAAGACATTTATATTTATATATCTAAAAGCACAAAATTAGCAGTTGATTTCATAGTGCCTGCTAATATCTATGTGAACTCCCCTGTGAAATTTGCAAATAAAAACACTGTAGGTTATATCGCTCATGAATGGGATCTCAATGTTGATGGATTTGATTATACTGGCAGTGATTACACTACTGAGTTTGCAACTCCGGGCAGCTATGATCTTAAGTTACGTTCACAAAATTGTTATGGAATTGATAGTATTACAAAAACTCTAAATGTAATTGCACCTACCGCAAAACCCACAATTGATTTTATCGCAAGCTCTACTACAGTTGACATAGGAGACGAATTAGTTTTGTATGATATTTCTGATAACGGACCTGTTTCTTGGGATTGGCAATTAAACAATCCTATTCAACCTCTTTATGATTTAACCAATATTGATGGAACCGCAATAGGATACCTTGGTAAAACTAACCAAATTTTGTTTACAATGAATAATCTTGGAAAATTTGATGTGTGTTTAACTGCAACTAATGGACAAGGATTTTCAAGTAAATGTAAACCTCTGTATGTAACAGTTCAAACTCCTTCTAATATCAGATTAGGTATTGGTGATAATACCACGCAATTAGAAAAGGGAAATATTTATGATAGAGGTGGTGTTGCAAATAATTACTCTACTGGCGTCTTAGGTAAACCTGCAAACAATAATTTGTTGATTCAGCCATGTGGAGCAAAAGAAATATCTTTAACAATTTCTCAACTGAAGTTTGCTGATAATGCTCATGGATTAAGAGTTTGGGATGGTACTAGTTCAAGTGGAACACCTCTACACCCTTCAGGCGGTTTTAATATGGCAAATAGTAGCGTTCCATTTACAATTAAAGCTACCTCAGGTGCGATGTATATTGAATTAAATACATCCGAAGGAGTTGCTACTGATAGTGGACTGATAGCTTCTTTTGAATCTGTCTTGGGAAATGCTACCCCTCCTTCACCGTCTTTTGATTTCTATATTAATGGTCAAACCAAAGCATTTACCAATGCCATTACAATGTTCCATAGTACCTCTAAAAACCTTTCAGGTATTCCATCTTATGGTTGGTATGTTGATGGTGTTGCAGTACCTCCATCTAATCTTACAGAAGGAGGCAGTGTATTAAATTATGAGTTTACCGCTACAGGAACTTATGATGTATGTTTGATGGTAATGACTTGTGCCGGTGATTCAATGATTTGTAAAAGTGTAAATGTGAGCAACCCATCAGGAACAGCAATCTTACAGATTGATGCAGATAATGTTAGACCCCAAGTGAATGAAGTGGTTTCACTTTCAGGAATGTCAAATATTGCGAGTAAATTCAAATGGGAAATTGTGCCTTTAGATTATGTTATAGTGCCACCATATACTCTGAATTCTAAGGATCTTCAAGTACAATTTACAACACCTGGTGCATATAATATTAGATTAATGGGTTGGAATACATTGGATTCTGCAGGAACAGTTCGTTCTGTTGTTAAAGACTCATTTATTAAAGTTGTTAACTATTGTCAAGTTTTCTCAAATGTAATTTCTGAAGATGTTGGAAATAATAAGTTAGTAATTAAAAATGCTAATAACCATGTAATATTCTCTCAAGAAAGCTCTACTGGACAGACTGCATATCAAAACTTTACTACTGACCAATATGAAGTGATCAATCTAACTGCAGGTGGACATTATAATCTAAGTATGTCAAGAGCTACAAATTATAATAATGTTTCAAGAGCAGCATATATTGACTGGGATGGTGATGGGGTGTTTACTAATAGTGAAAGGATTGTATATTCTTTTAACTCACCAGATAAAGATTTTTCTGCTGATTTCCAAGTTCCTGATGTAAGCCACTTAATTTTAGGAAAAGTTAGAATGAGGGTTATTACTTCACACTCTACTTTACCATTTTCACCTTGTCAAGATCTGAGTGCTGGCGAAATTGAAGATTATAGTGTAAGACTAATTGCTTCTACGCATACTCCTAGTATCACACTTGCAGGTGATCAAACAATCTATTTGGACCAAGGTGCAACTTTTGTTGACCCAGGTTATTCTGCATACGACCCAACAGAAGGTGATATCACTTATAGAGTAGTATCTAGTACAAACTTAAATGTGAATGTAATTGGAATGTATTATGTACGCTATAATGCAGTGAATGCAAGTGGAATTGCAGCTGAACAAAAAGAGCGCATTGTAATTGTAATGAAAGATAATATTCCTCCTGTAATTACTATGTTAGGCAGCAATCCTGATTATTTAGAAGCAGGAACCGGTAGTTATTCTGACCCGGGTGTTACTGCTTATGATAATATTCAAGGAGATGTTACTGATTTAGTTGTTGTTGCTGGAACAGTTAATCATAATCAATTAGGTTCTTATACCGTCAATTATTCTGTTTATGATAATAGTGGAAATTTAGCATCTATGGACAGGGTTGTAGAAGTGGGAGATCAAACTCCTCCAGTGATTCATGTTGTCGGTGGAACAAACATTAAACTTGGTTCTGTTTGGACTGATATGACTTATGCATCAGATAACTTCTGGTCAGGTTCTAATCTAGTACTATCTAAAACCTACGGATTTAATGGTCCTGTAAATCAAAATGTAAAAGGTATTTATGAAGTATTTTATAAGGCTACAGACGGCTCAGGTAATGTTACCACTTTATCTCGTATTTACACTGTTGGCGATTTTGTTGCACCTACAATTCTTCTAAACACACCTGATACTGTTTATCATGATGTCAATACCCCATATACTTCTGTTAACCCAACAATTTTTGATGACCAAACAGAATTCAATAATCTTTCTATTTTCAAAACCGGAAACGTAAATCCATATACACTTGGTACTTATACAGAAACATTCCGTGCTATTGATGAAGTAGGAAATCAAAATGAAAAGGTTAGAACCGTGATAGTACTTGACAGAATTGCTCCATCTATTGTTACCCCTTATATTTGCACTCCTCAATTTAATGTGTATAATAATCATAGCGGAGTAATAGTAGAAGATAATTACTATTCTGCAGATGAACTTATGCCTTTTATTCAAGTTATTTATAGCGATGTAAATATTTTCTTTGAAGGAATATATAAGAATCTCTATGTTGTAACTGACCCTTCCGGTAATAGAAGTGAAGAAGTGTGGAGAGTTGTCGAAGTGAATAGAGATTGCGATGTGATTTCATCTGTAAATAATATTCAAAATGATGTTTTGGTCAATGTTTATCCTAACCCCAATAATGGTGTGTTTGAAATCGATTTGGGCAAAGTAACTAATAGGGTTGAAAATATAGAAGTATTTAATTCCGTTGGAGAGAGAGTTATGAATATAAATAATTACTCTCTAAAGAATAATGCGGTGGTGTCTGTTGACTTGTTTGATTATGCAACAGGTGTCTATTCTGTAAAGATATCAGGAAAAGATTTAAGTATTGTTAAACGAATAATTATAGTAAAATAAATCAAATTCATAATACCCCGCGCAATCTGGTGCGGGGTATTAACCTAAAATAAATTAAACAAAAAATATTATATTGGCTTATGAAAATCTCAATTACAAAAATAGCTATTAAGAATCTAAAGAAACTTAGTGTCAGTATTGTTTGGGCAACAATGTTAATTGTACTTATGCCCACTCAAGTCTTTTCACAAAATCCATTTGACCCTTGGTGTGGTTGGCAAGACCAAACTAATGGCGGCACAACAACAAATTATATGTCTGCCATTGAAGATGTAATATTAATGGAGGGAGATAATATTATTTACAAAAAAGCTCCTGATGGTTATCAATATGGCGGATCTAATCCATCCCACTGCGGGCATGTTGTTAATACTCCTGCTACTGCAGTTACACTAATGACGGGTGTTACTTACAAACTTGGTGTAACCTTATCTAATGTAATGAATAACTATGCGAATAGTAATTTTGGTGCTTGGATAGACTATGACATTAGTAAAACTTATGAAACAGAGGAATGGATTCTTCCTACTTCTTCTTTTATAAAACTAAACCAAACTCCCGGTAGTGGGAAGCCGGGAGATTTTGGATGGATAACTTTTACTGTTCCTTGTACTGCAAAACCCGGACTTACAAGATTGAGAATTAAATGTGGATATACTTCAGGTAATGTGGCTCCTAGTAATGGATGTGCTAATACATATTCTATTGCGCTTTACGGAGAGGCTGAAGATGTTTATTTGAATGTACTTAATCCTTCAATTCTAAAAGCAGATTTTATTGTACCATCTGTACTTTGGGCAAATGCACCTCAGATTATTTATAATAAATATCCCAAACAAGCTCTCTATAGATGGGACAAAGGATTCGGGTATGACTTTTCGGGTGATGATTATGCTACTATTTTCCCCGGATCCGGAAAATACAAAGTAAAACTTAGAGCCGATAACTGTTTAGGATGGGATACTATTGTTAAAACTGTCGTTGTAAAAGATATCCCATCTATTCCATCTGCTAACTTTGCAGCTAATAGAAACCGTTTGACCGAAGGTGATGAAGTTACATTATATGACTTATCTACCTATGCACCATATAAATGGGATTGGAGAATTACAAACCCCACTGATGCAAGTTATTTAATGGATAATTCAGATATACTACGAGGAAAAAGCTGGGATGGAAGTTTTTATAATGCAGTTTTTCAATTCTTTGATTTAGGAGAATTTAATGTTAGTTTAACTGCAACAAATGTGAATGGTCCGAGCATGAGCAATAAGAGCAAATACATTAAAGTCTCTGCTTATACGGATATTCTTCTTGGAAAAGGTACCACCCAGACAGAATTTGGTAGTGGACGTATAGTTGATGGTGGTGGTGTAAATGACAAATACCCAATAGGGGCACAAGGGAAACCTAGCATAAATAGATTGCTTATTAAGCCTTGCGGAGCGAAAGCAATAACTTTAACAATAGAGAACTTTAAAATGGGCAATAGCAACCATAAGTTGATGATTTGGGATGGTGATGATAAGACGGGCACTCCTTTGCATCCTGAAGATGGATTTAAAATGTCAAATATTACTTTACCTGCTTCAGTTACAGCACATTCAGGAGCAATGTATGTGGAGTTTGATGCTTCTGCACCCGGCAGCGATGAAGGATTCATTGCTTCGTTTGAGACCGAATATGGTGCAACCAATCCTGCAATTCCATATTTTGAGCAAATTCAACCTAAACAAGCTTATGCAAGAGCAGAAGTGAATTTTGAAGGAAGTGTTAAAAATTTGTATGGTTTAAATCAAGTTGCATGGACTGTTGATGGATTTGAAGTAGCACCTTCGCTAATCAATGGTGATAAAATGAGATATACCTTTGTTGATCCGGGTGATCATAAAGTATGTTTAGAAGTAAAAAGTTGTACAGGAGATTCAACATTCTGCAGAACAGTGAGTGTATTGGAACCCACAGGTAAAACCTCACTTGACATTGTTACTTCAGATGATAGACCCGCAGTAAACCAAGTTATTGCATTGGATGGTATTGTTGATAAAGCAGATAGATTTACATGGCATATTGTTCCAAATACATTCCAACTCTACTCCGGTAATTTATTAGGCAAACACCCGAATTTAAGTTTCACAAAAGCAGGTACATATTCAGTTTCATTAAGAGCATGGAGTAGCACCGATTCTGCCGGATCAGTTAGTTTCCTTGTAAAAAATAATTTTATTGTTGCTGTTGAACCTTGTATCCCGGCAGCTAGTGATGCCAACGAAGATGTATCTAATAATACTTTAAATGTTTATGATGATAATAATAATTTAATTTTTAATCATTACTCTACAGGTAATGTTGGATATGCGTCATTCTTAACTCCTACGGATCCTGCAATTAACTTAATCTTTGGAAAATCATATACTGTTGAGATGGGACGTAATTCAACTGCTGATACTGTATCTAGAGCAATCTATATTGACTTTAACTCTGACGGAACTTATGATGCAAGTGAGTTGGTTTTACATGAAGTAAAAACTAAGAATGCAACTGTTAGTTCTTCTTTCACTGTCCCTTCAATTGACAATACCTATTTTGGAACTACACGCCTAAGAACAATTGTAGCCTATGGTGCAACAGACGAATTGTTAGCTTGCGGACCCGGTATTTTGGCTGAATATAAGGACTATAAAGTTACTTTTGTTAAAAATCCTGTACTTCCTGTAATTACTTTGAATGGTGATGATACGGTTAGAGTTGAAGCAGGTTCATCTTACTCTGATTTAGGTGCAACTGCTTATGATGTGATTGACGGAGATTTAACCTCTGCTATTGTTTCTTCAACCAATTTAGATATGAATCAAGCTGGTATTTATTTCTATAAATATAAAGTAAGAAACTCGTCCGGTGTTACTGTTGAAAAGACCCGTGAAATTTACGTTCTTTATGACCAAACCGCTCCTGTTCTAACATTAAATGGAAATTTAGTTGACACAATAGAAGTGAATTCAACTCCTTATAATGATCCATGGGGAACAGCTTTCGATAATATTGATGGCGATGTTACAGCTCAAATTACAGTTTCCGGAAACGTTGACTATACTGAATTGGGTGCTTATACGCTAACATATTCTGTGTCAGATGTTCAAGGTAATACCTCTACTGCTACAAGAAATGTTCATGTAGTTGATAGAACTGCTCCTGAGTTTGTTTTCTTAACAGGCGAACAAATACAGTTAGGTAATTTCTGGTATGATCAAACTACAGCAGTAGATAATTATTGGGGAGCGAATAACATAGACTTTAAAGTAGTGTATGGTGTAAACGGTCCTGTTCAATGGGATGTGCCCGGTACTTATCCAACTACTTACAAAGCAACAGATGGATCAGGAAATTATAATGAGGTAACAAGAAATTATGTTGTGGGTGATTTTATTGCTCCAACTGTAATTTTAAATACTCCTGATACTCTTGTACATCAAGTAAAAGCAGTATATGTAAAAGTGAAACCAAGTATCTATGATAATTATTATCCTACATCACAGTTGACTATCTCTGAAACATCAACTGTTAATCCTGATGTAGTAGGTTTGTATAAAGAAGAATATACTGTTACAGATCCATCTTCTAATACAACTGTTAAAACTCGTTGGGTGAAAGTCGTTGATACTAAAGCTCCTGTTATCTCAGGTGCTGATTTCTGCACTAAACCAGGTGTTGATTTTAACCTAATGACCGGCTTGCAAATTAATGATAACTACTATACTGAAGGAGATTTGTTGCCTTTGGTTGAAGTTGTTAAATCTAACTTAGATGTTTGGTTTGAAGGCAGATACTATATTACTTATAGTGTTACTGATCCTTCCGGAAACAAATCATTGTTTTTTACTCGCAATGTGTTTATTGACGAACAATGTGATTTAATTACTTCTGTTGGAAATGTTGATGCTAACGAATCTAATTTCAATGTTTATCCTAATCCTAACTCCGGTAAATTTACTATTGACTTTGCAGGAATGGGACAAGATGTAAACAAAATTGAGGTGATGAATTCAGTGGGTGCTGTCATCACAACTATTGATGTAGCTCAAAATCAAGAACATGTTGAAGTTGACCTTAGCAATGAGGCTGCAGGTATTTTCTTGATTAGACTTACTGCACCGAATGGAAATAACTCAACTAAGAAAGTTATTGTAAATAAATAGTAATAGTGTATTGTTTCATATAAAGATGAAAAAGCCCCTTGATTTCAAGGGGCTTTTTTTTATATTAGTGGTTCATATTATCTATTATGAAAACACTAAAGCTATTCTTGTTTATTTTGATACCGTTTTTAGGTCTGTTTATAATCGTACCGCCATGGAAAACCGAATATGAAAAAAATGGTATAACAGTTAGTACACGCAAGTTAGAAGGATATAGTATTAAAGAATTTAAAGGAGAGACACGCATGCATACAAACCTTGGAAGCCTTGTCAGGATTTTTGAGTCTGTTCCTACTTATCAAATGTGGGCATATAATTGTAAAAATGCAGCGATGGTAAGAAAATTTAATGCCAACAAAGGCAGAGTTCATGTTGTTTTAAAGATGCCTTGGCCAATTAAGAATAGAGATGTGGTGTATGATTATGAGATTATTCAAAATAAAGTGACCAAAACGGTTGTTATGAATGTACAATCTGTTTCTGATAGCACAATTGCCACTAATGGAAATGTCAGGATGAAATTTATGGAAAGCACTTATATTCTTACACCTCTTGCAAACAATCTGACGAATGTGGAATTCTCAAGCATATCAGATCCTGATGTCGGCATACCCATTTCGGTCATAAACCTTTTTATTGCCGATGCACCCTATTATACTTAGTGAATCTAAGAAAGATTGTTGAATCAAAAGATTTTACTAAGAAAAAGGTAAAATATATTCAGGATTTTGAGTAATTCTAATGTGTGTGCCCCTCTTCATATACCACTTTAATTACAGTTTTAGCTACTGCTTCTAATGTATGTATGCCAATATTATCAAGGTTATCATCTTGTGTATGCCACGTGTGTCCAAATGAGCTGATACCATCTGGATCATAGTTAATAATATCAATCATAGGTATATTTCTATGTTTCATCACATAATAATGGTCGTCAATAATGGCACCGCGTCTGGTATTAATGAATATGTCTCCAAATCCAAGACGATAGGCGCTATTCCATACTTTGTCCACAATATTGCCTGCAAATCGCCAAGAGTTTTCTTCTATTGCGAACTTACCATTTTTGTCTCCTACCATGTCCAGTAATATTCCATATTTTGGAAAATAATCACTCTTGTGTGGGTTTTGTGCCCAATATTGAGAGCCTAAACAGTAGCTATCTTCTACTCTGCCTGTTGAATCGCCCCAGTCCTCTGCATCGAAGAATATAATATCTATTCCATAATTGGGTTCATAAATAGCCAATTGACGTGCAATTTCCATCAACACTCCTACACCACTCGCACCATCATTTGCACCATCAATAGGTTTGTTTTTTTGTTTTGAATCCATTTCTGCAAATGGGCGTGTATCCCAATGTGCAGCAAGCAAGATTCTATGTTTTTTTTCAGGATAAAAACTGGCAATAATGTTTCTAATCGGAATAGTATGCTTGTCAAATGTCTGTGCTGTTGATTGTTGTTCTGTAACTTCAGGGACGTTAGGTCCAAAGGATTTAAGTTCTTTTACTAAAAAATCACCGCATAGTTTGTGTGACCGTATTCCAGGTACACGTGGTCCAAACTCAACTTGTTTTTTTATATAGTAATAAATGGAATCAGTATTGACAGGTGGAATAAAGATTGTTTTTGAACTATCTAAAGCCTTAGCATTATTGTTGACAGGAGTATTATTCGTAGGTTGAGGTGCAGGTGTACAAGCTCCTATGATTATCATAATAATAAGTGAGATGCTTGCAAATGTTGTTTTGCTATTCATTTTAGTGTAAATGTTGTTCCTTCCTTGGAATCTTTAATTTCTATTCCCAAGTTATTCAAACGTTCTCTTATGGAGTCAGAAAGTGCATAGTTTTTATCTGTCTTTGCCTGACTTCTTAAATCGAGTAGTGCCATAATTAATTCTTGCTCAAGATTTGCACCGGTATTTTTGTCTTCAGAATTTAATCCTAAGATATCAACTACAAAAAGTTTGAATCCCTTTCTTAAAATGTCAAGATTTTGTGTATCTATACTTTCTAAACCGGCTTTAAGTGAATTGATTGCTTTAACTGCCTCGAATAAATGCGCAATTAGTATAGGAGTATTGAGGTCGTCATTGAGTGCATCATAACAGTTTTGTTGCCAAATTGAGGCGTTCCAACCATTTCCTGTTGCTTTGATTTCATCTAATACCTGCAACGCATTCATAAGTCTTTCGAATCCTTTGCCGGCTGCCTGAAGTGCTTCATTAGAAAAGTCTAGTGTGCCTCTGTAATGTGCTTGCAGAATAAAGAATTTAAGATTCATTGGACTGTAAGCCTTTTCCAATAGGGGATGGTTACCTGTAAAGAAATCTTGTACCATAATTCCATTGTTAAGAGACTTAGCCATTTTTTGTCCATTAATGGTAATCATGTTGTGATGCATCCAATATTTTGCAGGAATTTTTCCTGTACAACCTTTGCTCTGTGCAATCTCGCTTTCATGGTGCGGAAATAATAGGTCTAAACCTCCTCCATGAATGTCAAATTGTTCACCAAGATATTTGGCGCTCATTGCAGAACACTCAATATGCCATCCTGGAAACCCATCACCCCATGGAGATTTCCATTTCATGATATGGGTTTTGTCTGCCTGTTTCCACAACGCAAAGTCTTCGGGATTTCTTTTGCCTTCTTGTCCTTCAAGAGTGCGCCTAGATGAACCAGCTATCAGTTCATCTGTGTTTCTACCGGATAATTCACCATAGTTATAATCAGAGCTATACTTTGCAACATCAAAATATACTGATCCTTGAGAAACATAAGCATATCCTTTTGAAATGAGTTTCTCAATCATCTCAATTTGCTCTATGATATGTCCACTTGCCCTTGGTTCTATACTTGCGGGGAGAATATCAAGTGCATGCAACATTTGATGATAAGAATAAGTATATTTTTGGGCTATCTCCATTGGTTCTAATTTTTCCAAAAGAGCTTTCTTTTGAATCTTGTCATCACCATCATCGCTGTCATTTGTAAGGTGTCCAACATCTGTAATGTTGCGTACAAATCGGACTTTGTAGCCTAAGTGCAAGAGATAGCGGTGTAATATATCAAATGTTAACGGTCCTCGTACATGCCCTAAGTGTGGTTCTCCATATACTGTCGGACCACATAAATATATTCCTACATGATTAGATGTCAGTGGTATGAATGTTTCAACTGTACGGCTCAGCGTATTATAAATTGCGAGTTTCCCTTCCATTACGTTTTAGCGTTGCAAAAATAGGATTATTTAAGAATTGGGGGGAGGTTTAGCTGTTATACTTTGGATTCAAAGAGTGGAATTATAAAAAGCCCATATTTTGCATCCATTCGTCATTAAACGCTTTGCCTACATAACGGCTGCCATGATCATGCAAAATAACAACTACCACATCGGTTGGCTTAAACCTATCTTTCATTTGAACCACCCCTGCGACCGCACTGCCGGCTGAGTTTCCGGCTAAGATGCCTTCTTCTCTTGCCAATCTTCTTTGATAGAGTAATCCGTCTTTATCTGTTACTTTTTCAAAATAATCAATCACATCAAAGTTGACACATTCGGGGATGATATCCTCACCTATGCCTTCAGTAATGTAGGGATGGACTTCTTTCTCATCAAAAATTCCGGTTTCGTGATATTTTTTAAGCGCAGAGCCATAGGTGTCCACACCCCAAATTTTAATATTTGGATTTTTTTCTTTGAGGTATTTACCTGTGCCTGAGATGGTGCCTCCTGTGCCCACTCCAACCACTAAATGGGTGATTTTACCATCCGTTTGCTCCCATATTTCCGGTCCGGTGGATTCATAGTGTGCTTGAGGGTTACTTTGGTTATTGTACTGATTTGCATAGAAACCGTTTGGAATTTCTGTACTTAATCGCTTTGACACCGAATAATATGAGCGTGAGTCTTCCGGTGGAACATCAGTTGGGCATACAATTACTTCGGCTCCCATTGCGCGAAGTATGTCTGCTTTCTCTTTGGATTGCTTTTCGGTTGTAACAAAAATGCACTTATATCCTTTGATAACACCAGCGATTGCTAAGCCCATTCCGGTGTTGCCACTGGTGCCTTCTACAATTGTGCCCCCGGGTTTTAACAACCCTTGTTTTTCGGCATCTTCAATAATTTTTAGTGCCATTCGATCTTTGATTGAATTTCCGGGATTAACGCTTTCAATCTTAGCCAACACCAAAGCTGGTACTTCTGCTACAATTTTATTGAGTTTAACAAGTGGCGTGTTGCCAATAGTTTCAAGGATATTCTGATAATAATGCATCGCGACAAAGATAATTGACTAATGATAAACTTTACATGTGGAGTTGCAGTTATATCCATGCGCTAACTGTGATTCAATTATGGTAGTTTTATGTTTGCTAAATGGTTGCGTCTATTGCTGCCTTGCAAAGAACTAATTCTAAAGGGGAAATGTAGGTGGTTAATAATATTACAGTGAACTAAAAGTGTAAATTTGGTTTTAAAATTACTGTTCCCCAAGGACGTAAATTCCTCGCAAAAACCCTTTAACTTCGCACGCTTAAATAGAGGGTTAAAGCGTTTTTTAATGAAGATTTCATACAATCATTTTTTACAACATATCAATCCGGGTGTTTCACTTGAGGAAGTTTGCAGATTATTGACGGATTGTGGGTTAGAAGTAGAAGGAACTGAAAAATTTGAATCCGTTAAGGGTAGTTTAAGGGGCTTAATTACCGGTTTGGTGATAAGTAAAGAAAAACATCCGAATGCAGATAAACTGTCATTAACTAAAGTAGATATTGGCGCAGGAGAATTGCTTTCAATTGTCTGTGGTGCGCCAAATGTGCAAGCAGGTCAAAAGGTTGTTGTAGCTCCTGTGGATTGCACTGTTTATCCAAAAGAAGGCGAACCTTTTGTCATTAAGAAAGCTAAGATTAGAGGTGAACTTTCTGAGGGGATGATTTGTGCAGAAGATGAAATAGGTTTGGGAGATGGGCATGATGGAATTTTAGTTTTGGATGAGAAAACTCCGATTGGGAAACCTTTGCAAGATTTATATACAGTTATAGAAGATACGGTTATTGAGATAGGGCTTACTGCCAACAGGGGAGATGCAGCTTCACACAGGGGGACTGCCAGAGATGTGTCTGCGTTGTTAGACGTGCCTTTAAACCCATTGCCTGAAGTTAAACTTCAATTTCAACATCAAAAGCCTATAGAGGTCTCTGTTGAGTGTCCTGAGTTCTGTCCTCGATATTCAGGAGTCCTTATCAAAGGCGTTACAGTCAAAGAAAGTCCAAATTGGTTGAAAAATTTCTTGCAAGCAATAGGTATTAACCCCAAAAACAATATTGTTGATATTACAAACTTTATCTTGCATAGCATTGGACAACCGCTGCATGCTTTTGATGCGAATAAAATCAAAGGCGATAAAGTCATTGTAAAGTTAGCACAAAAGGATTCGGTTTTTGTAGGGTTAGACAATGAAGAACACAAACTGTCAGGTGCTGAGTTGATGATTTGGAATAAAGATGAACCAATGGCAATGGCAGGAGTGATGGGAGGGCGAAATTCCGCAGTTGCTGCGCACACAAAGGATATATTTATTGAGAGTGCCTATTTTGAACCCGGTATGGTTCGCAAAACAGCAAAAAATCACGCTTTGAATACCGATTCTTCATTCCGCTTTGAACGAGGTACTGACCCGCATGGTACTATCCATGCGTTGGAATTAGCCGTATATTATATTTTACAAGAAGCAGGCGGTTCAGTAGCATCTGAATTAATAGATGTTATTTCTGAACAACATATTCCAAAACCTGCTACGGTTAGCTTACATAACGCTGAAATTGAAAGGATTTGTGGTATTCATATTCAAAAGGAAAAGGTCGAAAGTATTTTGCAAAGGTTGGGAATTACAATCGTAAGTAATGGTAAAGACAAATGGGAATTGTCTATTCCTCCATTCAAATCTGATGTAACTAGAGAAATTGATGTAATAGAGGAAATCATTCGTATTTATGGTTTTGAGCATATTCCGTTAAATGAAACAATGCAAATTTCATTGCCTAAACCTTTGAGCAACACACAGATGGCATTACACAAGAAATCCAAAATTGCACAATATTTACGTAGTAGAGGATTTCATGAAATGCAAACAAATTCAATGACAAAATCAAAATTCTTTCACCCAGAAGATAGTACTGTCATTAATGTAAAAAACCCTCTGTCTGCGGATCTAAGTGTAATGCGCCAATCCTTGATTCCCGGTGTCTTGGAAGCAATCGCATATAATCAAAAACGCAAAGCAGAAAGTGTACTCTTGTTTGAGTATGGTAAATCATATAAGAAAAAAGAGGAGGAGAAATACGTAGAATCTAATCTATTGTGTATTGCAGCTTCAGGTATTACACACCCTCTAAGTTGGGAAAGTAAGCCTCAACAAGCCAATGTGTTCTTTCTCAAAGGAATCTTGTCCGGGTTAGCCAATCTATTAGGATTGCACGAGATTAATGAGAAAAACGGGTTAATTTATTTGGGTAGTCCTGACATTGGATGGATGAAAATAGCAGATTGTAAAGCCCCTACGGTTGTTGCAGAAATCAATTTAGATAAATTGATAGGCACATCACAAAAACGAAAATTCGTGTTAGCTGAGTTGCCTAAGTTTCCTTCTGTTAGAAGGGATTTGAGTTTGGTTATTGACAAGTCAGTATCTTTTGACCAAATCAGTATGATTGCATATAAGTCAGAAAATAAATATCTCAAAGACCTCTTTGTATTTGATGTTTTTGAAGGTAATCCATTGACCGAAGATAAGAAGTCATATTCAATTGCATTTCTATTGTTAGACGCAGAAAAGACCATGAGTGACAATCAGATTGACAGCATTATGAATAGATTAATAACTAATTTTGAAAAAGAAATCGGTGCAAGTATCCGAAAATAAAATATCAGAATTTGAACAACAGCTTTTACCTGTTTTAGAGTCGCTCCAAAGAGTCAAGTCTTCTATTGCCCAACTGAAAAAAGAAAAGCAAGAATTAGAAAAGGAGAATATTCATTTGAATAAATTATTAAAAATTCAAAAAAACACCATCCGAGACCTTGAAGAAAGTTTGAAAACAAAAAAGGTGGCAAAACTTATCAGTTCAAAAGATAACACAACGGCCAAGCATACATTGAACGCCTTAATATCAGAAATTGAGCGTTGTATTAAATTAGTGCAGGCACAATAAAGGTGCAATCTTAAATACCCAACGCACTAAGACCCTTCATTCCTTTTCCGCTAACCATTTTCATCATTTTTTTCATTTGGTCAAATTGTGTCAGTAGTTTATTTAATTCCTGAATATTACGTCCACTGCCTTTGCAAATTCGTTGCTTGCGAGAATTATTTAAAATCAAGGGGTTTTGTCTCTCTTTAGGTGTCATTGATTGAATTAAAGACTCAATCCCTTTGAATGCATTGTCATCTATATCTAAGTCCTTGATTTTGTTTCCTATACCCGGCATCATCCCAAGCAAATCTTTGATATTTCCCATTTTTTTGATTTGCTGTATTTGGGTTAGAAAATCTTCAAGGTCAAATTTGTTCTTATGGATTTTTTTGCTGATTCGTGCAGCTTCTTCTTCATCAAATACTTGTTGCGCTCTTTCCACCAATGATACCACATCACCCATCCCTAAAATACGGTTTGCCATACGGTCGGGATAGAATATGTCGAGTGTATCTAATTTTTCTCCACTGCTGACAAATTTTATTGGCTTCTGAACAACAGTTTTTATAGATAAGGCAGCACCACCGCGTGTATCACCATCCATTTTTGTTAATACAACACCATCAAAATCTAATCTGTCATTAAACGCTTTGGCAGTATTAACAGCATCTTGACCTGTCATTGCATCCACCACAAAAAGAATTTCAGAAGGTTTGACAACTTTCTTGATGTTGGCAATCTCATTCATCATCTCTTCATCTACGCTCAAGCGCCCTGCAGTGTCAATAACCACAACACTTATACCTTTGGCTC
This sequence comes from Bacteroidia bacterium, assembly GCA_023228875.1. NCBI lineage: Bacteria > Pseudomonadati > Bacteroidota > Bacteroidia > Bacteroidia bacterium. The sequence continues at coordinate 166,319 of JALOAG010000004.1, forward strand.
TTGCATAGCTAATACCTTTTTGTGCTAATTCAACAGGATTTTTGTTTTCAGGTTCTGAATATACTTCTACTCCAATTTGTTCTCCCAACACTTTTAATTGGTCAATAGCAGCAGGTCTATATACGTCTCCTGCAATAAGTAAAACCTGTTTGCCCTTGGACTTTAGCATACGAGCCAATTTGCCGGTAAATGTTGTTTTACCCGAACCTTGCAAACCTGATATTAATATAATTGCCGGAGAACCTGCAAGATTGATGTCTTTATGATCACCGCCTAACAACTCTTTTAACTCATCATTGACAATTTTGACCATGAGTTGACCCGGAGAAACCGAGGTTAATACATTTGCGCCAAGTGCCTTTTCTTTTACCGTTGTAACAAAGTCTTTGGCAATTTTATAGTTGACATCAGCATCTACTAAGGCTCTGCGAATTTCCTTGAGCGTTTCTGCAATATTGATTTCTGAAATTTTGCCTTGACCTTTCAAGGTCTTGAAGGCTTTTTCAATTCGTAAACTTAGATTTTCAAACATGTTTCTAATTTTGGGGATGCAAAGGTAATAAAGCTACTTCGATTTATCGAACAAGATGTAGAGTGCCTTTAAAGTCATAAGGTTTGCCATCTAATCCGACAGCTCTTATCTTATATAAATATACGCCATCAGGACAGGGAATGTTTGAGAATGTACCGTCCCAACCTATATCCAAGTCGTTTGTTAAAAATAATTTATTGCCCCAACGGTCATAGATTTCCATCTCGAAGGTGTATAAATGGTTGCTCGTTGTTTTGGTTATATAAATGGCGGTAGGTTTAAAGATATCATTAATGCCATCGTTGTTCGGAGAGAAAGCATTTGGAATGTATATTTGACTTTCAGGGATACTGCATGAAATATTCGAATTTGAAGTGTCGATATTCCCATTTCTTACTGCGTACACTCTCAAACATACATCGCGATTTTCTACCACATTAATACCATCAAATATATAGGATGACGAATCAGCCGGTAACTCTTTCCTAAACACAAAGTCACCAAATTCATTTTGTTCTTCAACAACGTATTTTGCGACCCCATCAGACCATTCACTATATTTATTCCAAGTTAAATATGCACGATAGTTGTGGATTTTATTACTCAATAGAATACTCTTAGATTCAGAAGATTTTGGGGCAGCATACCCGCAAAGGTCAACCGGACTGATATAATAAGAATATGCTGAGGAATTCACATCTACATTTTTGTCTATATAGCTTAGCGAGGTTGTGGTATCATAATCTTCTATGCTTGTGTTGTCGATGTGTCTAACCCTGCTAATTTTATAATGTCCAAGATTGGGCATTGAAAAATAAGGTGTCCATTGTACCAAAATGTTGCTATTGTTGATTACAGTAGCTTTGCGAGGTGTAATTTGATCGAGCGGGTATATGTATTCAGGTTTTTCGCAAACGATATTACTAACAGAACGCCAAACTTTATTTTTATTAACTGCTTCAATATAATAGCAGTAAGTACGCTCACATAAGTTGATGTCTAAGTATGAATCAGTCGTATTGTCAACAGTGTCAATGGGTATAAACTTGCCGCCATCTTCTGAGCGGTAAATAATATTTCCCCAGAAGTCATCCAAATCCCATCCTACATATTTAATCCAATTCACCAATAATTTTGATGAACCTGCTTGCTCAACTTTCGCAGACATGGTACAATGCGGAGGACTAAACTTTGAAATGATTCCACATGTGTCTCCTATAGTTGTAGTGTAACAATATCGCTTTGCATTGATGTCAATACCTGTATTTACAAGGTAAGAGGTATCCTGTCTATTTGTAGTTTCATACAATTTGGTATAACCGGTTTCATCAAGGAAAAATGAGTATCTGGCAAACTGATTTACTTTTGCCATTGCCCATACCCCCAAAATGTCTTTATTGTTATCTACTGTTACAAAATGTAAACCGGTATTGGGTGGAGGTACGGTATCTATTACATGGATAAACCGGACAAATGTATCCTTGCAGGCATTACTGTCTGTAACAACCAATTGAACTAACTTGCTTAAAGGTGATATATAATTGTATTTGGGGTCGCGGTTAGAGCTGGTATCATGTAGATTAGCCGGATCTCCAAAATCCCAGCGATATGAAACGATTTTGTTTGGTGTGGAAGGCAGTGCATAGAATTGCAAAGGTGTATTAAAGCAAATACTGTCAGAAGCAGGTTGAAAAAAGGATGTAGGTTTAGGTTGAACCCAGATTCTCAACTTGTTCAATGCAGTTGTGTCTGAGCAACCGTTTACATTAAATGCAGCTAATCTTGGTCTGTAAACCCCTGCAGTATAGGATGCGGAAGGATTAAAATCCGGTGAAGTTACAAAATTGCCATCACCTTTAAAATCCCATTTGAATGATACTCCATACAGTGAGGTGTTCTGTAAATTTGAAGTATATGTTTCACAACCAATAGTATCAGTGGTTTTGAAATCCGGCTCGGGTGATTTTTGTACACAAACATTGTCTTTATGTTCAAATGAGGCAAAACAACCATTGTTGTCAACCAACACAAGCTTTGTTTTATAGCATTGGACATTTAACCCCTTATCCATTACCCTGTATTTGTGATTGTCAAAAGCAGTGGAGTCAAGGGCAGCACCATCACCATAGTCAAAATAAAAACGGCTATAATTTCTGCTGGTATTCTTGAAGTCCACTAATAAAGGTTCGCATCCTGATTTAATATTGTAATCATACTCAGGAATAGGACCAATAACTTTCACATAACCAATCTTGTCCATAGTGTCTCTACAACCCGGTGTTGTAACAACCAGCCGTATATTGATACCGGTGCTATCTGTGTTTTTGGAATATACATGGGAAACAGGATTAGCTTTTGAAGTAGTAAAAGTGTCCCCATCCCCAAAATACCACCTGTATTCACTGCCATACCACACAGGAACCGGCTTGAAGGTTGTAATAACTGGCGCGCAAAACTGAACCGTGTCAGAACTGTTAAACTCCGGTACAGGGTCAATTACGCGAATCAGCCTTTTGAGAGTGTCTTTGCATCCACCCGGTCCGATTGAATACAGGGTGATATAAAAATCCCCTTGTTTTAACACTGTTAAACTTGGGTTGCGTGTTGTATCATTTGGGCTGATAAATACTGCACCCGGACTATCAACTTCCCATTTGAATGTGCTGGCATTGAGTGAGTAATTATTAATTGGAGTGGTAGTATTTATACAGCGTACACTACTTGAAAAACTGAAATTAGCGGTTGTTCCTACAATAAAGTTCTGAGAATAAAATGAATCATTGCATCCCGAACCATGCTCTACAACCAGTCTGGTGTAATGACTTCCTTTTCTATTATAAGTAGCAGCAGTAATTAAACCGGTTGTTGGAACAAATGTAGTAAAGGCTTTCATGTCGTTTTGCGCCTTCCATGTATAATTGTTGGGATTGTTGTTTTTGAAATTATAGTTACCCAAAATAATTCCTTTCCAAGCGATATTCAGTGGCTCACACCCCGTTAATGGGTCCGGTGTGAATAATGACATCCTAATTCCGCTTACTTTGATTCTAAACGGTGCAGATACTGTGTCTCTACATTGATTATTAGCAGAGCTATATACAAATCTAACTTTGTAAATACCGGGATGATTGAAATAAAACTGTTGGGAATCGCGATTATAAGAAGAAATGACAGTTAAGTTCGTATCCGTATGTTGTAATACCCATTGTGTATTGTATGTAGGAAAATCTTGACGTGGGAAGTTTGAATATAAATTGATTGGGTAGCCTCTGCAAGGCAGTGAGTCATTGACGGTAAAATTGAGTTTAGGTGCATTGACACTAATAGTATCTTTAAATAATCTACTGCCAGAGCATCCTTGTGCATTTGATGATTTTAAATAGACACTGTAAAAGCCGGTGTCAGGTAAGGTAACTATGAATGGAGCAGTACTGCCGCTAAATAATATTGTAGTTGAGTTTTTATTATATACTTCCCAATAATGGGTGTTTTTTATGCCAGTAGTGCCTTCCGGGGTGGTAGCAGTCAATGTTATTTTCTGTCCTTTGCAAGCTGGTTGAGGAACTATGCTGAAACTGGGGTAGAGTGAATCTATGCCAATTGCATTTGCCATTATCAGGGAGTCTGTACAACCTGTTGCACCCGTAGCCTTAAGTTTTATAGAATAATATGCTGTATCAGTAATCGGAAAAACTATTGAATCTTGCGAATTGGATGTAAATATGACTGTATTTGTTTTCTGGTTCTTGACTTCCCAGGCAAATTGCGTAATACCGGCACCCGTTATATCTGATTTGTTAATTGCTCTAAATGTTTTTGGAAGTACACACGAACGTGTAAAAGGTAAAGAAAACACAGCAGAGGGACCTTTTACAGAAATTATATTATTGAAAGATTTAGTCGTAACACAAACATTGTTTTTATATATCACTTTTACACCGAAATTCCCTATCTTACTAAAAGAAACTGTAATTGTGTTGGCTGTTTGATTCTTTACAATCACGGGAATACTGTCAAAATCCCAAGTGATTTCACCCCCCATACTGTTGGTTAGTGTTAATGTTACATCTTCGCCTGCACAAACTGATGCTTTGTCAATGCTAATATTGGCATCTATGGAATCGTAAATTGTAATCCATTCATCTTTAGTGATGGAATAATTACATCCGCCAAAGTTAGTAAAGCTATGTTTGACGGTATATACCCCTTCGGGGAGTGTTATGTTTGGATTGGATGCGACCGATGTGAAAGTGTCCGTTAATGATTCAAAAGACCACTGATAGCTGACAAAAGAATGGTTTTGCATTACCGGAATGACCCTTGAAAAAGTGAGCGACATTGGACCGCACAGCAGTGTGTCGGGAGTATATTTAAGATCTAATGCTAATGAATCAAACCCCCAATATTGATAAAAGGCAGAGTCATAGCTGCGAACGTTGCGACAGCCAAAGCTGTCAGTAGAGAAAACATACAAAGACTTAATTCCATAACTTGAATCAGGGAGGTATTGGAAAACCGGAGGAGCATTATTAAATATTGTTCCCGCAATGATATAATCTCTTGATTGAATGTTGGCAGATAAATCAGTAATGGTAATTGTGTCTGGACCGGTACATAATTTTGATTTGTCCCAAGTAATATTGATGGGGGGCTTAGGTTTTACTTTTATGTAGTCAATCTTGTTAATTTCACAAACCGCATTATTGATTAAGGTAACTTTAAGTTTAATTGTATAATTGGCAGCCGAGTCATATAGCCGTTTAGGCGATGTGTTGCCGGCTAAAGTTCCGTTTCCGAAATCCCATTCAACAGATGCTCCGGTCGGGAGATTAATGATATGAAACTGCACAAATGCGGGGTTACATGAAATTGTATCAGTTGAATAAAAATCTATTGCTCCACATTGAGCGTTGGCAGCAAGATTGCCAAAGCATATTGCCACAAGTAATATTAAACGCTTCATATAGTGGGAGAATAGATTCAAACCCGGTGATTATTTGCTTGAAACAATTTGCAAAGTTACTGATTTTGTAGGTTCTTTGCGCACGATTTTTATAATATGAAACAACGTTTTAACATCATTTTTGCCCTTTTTGCATTTTCTCTTTCGATATTTGTTTTTGGATGCAAGCAAAAAAATAAGGGTAGTGCTCCCGCTACATCAGGAAATGAACAATCAGCTTATGAGTTTGAAAAAGCACTCTATCAACATGCATACAACATTGGCGATCACATGACAGCTATTATTGCGCTTAATCGTATGTTGGTTATGGATTCAACGCAGACACAATATTATGACAGCTTATCAAGACATTATATTGCATTAGGCAATTCCAACAGTGCAGCATATTATGCAGAAAAAGCGTTGGCGCTCGACCCTGGTGATGTGAGAATGTTAGAGATTGCCGGATTTATTTATTTTGATGCGGGTGATTTCAAAAAGGCTGAGGAGAAGATTAATAAATTATATCAAATTACCAAAGAGCCTAAGTATTTGTATTCTTTATCTCAAGTCTATGCGTATATGGGTGATATTAAAAAGTCTAATGAGATGACGGATTTGATACTCAAAGACGGTGCGATTGATAACCTATATGTTGATGTAAGCACCTCTACCGGACAGGTACAAAGTGTGAGAATAAAAGCAGCTGCTTATTTTGTAAAGGCAAACTTGGTGCAAAATCCAAAGACTGTTGTTTCGTTGTTAGGTAAAGCGTTGGCTATTCAGCCTGATTTTGAAGTGGCTAAAAAGATTAAAGAAGAGATGGAAGTGCAAAACAAAATGCAAGAAATCCAAAACAACGAAGATATCTTGAATAAGTATAAGAAAAAGTAAGCGCAGTTACTTTACCCCTTTGGGTGCCCAAAGGATTTCTTCTGTGTTTGTCTGTTTGGCTTCTAATCTTGCCAAATTGAACAAATAATCTGAAAATCGGTTAATAAATGCAATGATTCTGGTATCTACTGTTTGGCTTTGATTTAATTCTACAATAATTCTTTCTGCTCTTCGACAAATACATCTTGCTACATGTATTTGAGCAATTGTGATACTTCCGCTCGGGAGTATAAAGTTTTTTAATCTTTCCAATTGACTATCCATATTGTCAATTCTGTTTTCCATTTCTTTGATATCATCTTCGGTTACTTCAGGTAATTTAAAATCCTTGCCCTCCGGAGTTGCCAACAGTGCTTCTATATTGAAAAGTTCACTCTGTACTTTAATTAAGTAGATACGCTCATCTTGATCATAGATGGAAGAAATGAGAATACCGATATAGCTATTTAATTCATCAACAGTGCCGTATGCTTCGATTCTTTTGTCAAACTTGCTCACTTTGTCACCACCTATCAAGGTGGTCATACCTTTATCGCCTTTTTTTGTGTAGATTTTCATGGTGTTAGATAAATTCTTCTTTTTCAATGATACCGTCTTTTAGTCTAATAATTCGTTTGGATTTACGTGCAATATCTTCCTCGTGTGTAACAAGGATTATGGTGTTGCCTTGTAGGTATATTTGTTCGAACAATTGCATTATTTCTTCAGATGTTTGAGAATCCAGATTTCCAGTTGGTTCGTCTGCCAGCAAAATTGCCGGTCGGTTTACCAGAGCACGTGCAACGGCAACCCTCTGACGCTGACCCCCTGATAACTCATTGGGTTTGTGTGTGATTCTATCAGATAACCCCACTTGCTCCAATGCTTCTTTCGCTCTTTGAACCCGTTCTTTTTTACTTACACCGGCATAAATTAAAGGTAATTCAACATTTTCTAATGCTGTATATCTGGGAAGCAGGTTGAATGTCTGAAAAATAAATCCGATTTGTTTATTTCTAATTTCTGCAAGGCTGTTATCGGATAATCCGGTTACATCAATACCGTTCAATAAATATTTGCCGGAATCAAAATTGTCTAAGCAGCCTATTATGTTCATCAGAGTTGATTTTCCGGAACCGCTGGGACCCATGAGTGCTACATAGTCACCCTTGTCAACTCTCAAATTGAGATTTTTTAATACTCGGAGTACTTGAGTACCCATTTTATATGACTTGTTTAAGTCTGATATCTCTATGACTGCAGAGGAATTCAAGATTTAGGTTTTAATACTTTTGTTACTCTAAAAAAGTCAGAATCCTTGGATGGTGCATTCTTTAATGCCTCTTCTTTGCTTATCATTCCTTCTATTTTGTCTTCTCTTACAACATTGTTTGCAGATGTCATATAAATGAGTGGTTCAACACCATCAGTGTTAATTTCATTGAGTGTTTCACAGAAGGCGACAGTTTTTTGTAAATCTGCCATTAATTCTTGTTTCTCTTCATTAGAAAATTCAAGTTTTGCAAGGTCTGCAAGTCGGTCAAATTCTTTTTCGTTTATGTTATTCATGGTTGGTCGATTATTTTCTTTTCAATTAATTTGTTTTCAATGATTGCAAAGACTTGAGATTTGAGAGCAAATATATCTTCTTTTCCCATGCCTTGTGTTTCAATCGGCTTATGAATGAAAGTTCTCATTATGCCGGGACTCCCATGTATTCCTTTGTTGTGTACTAATCTTTTATAGTTGTCAAGTAAGGTTACAGGTACTATAGGCAGTTGGTTGTCAATAGCTAATTTAAAAGCACCGTTTTTGAAACTGCGTAATCTTGGGACCTGGTTGCCAATGGTGCCTTCGGGGTAAATAATAAAACTGTATCCTTGGTTGATTCTTCCTTCTGTTTCTTTGTATGCTTTGGATGCTTCAACGGCATTGTTACGATCAACGGCTACATCTACGGTTCTAAAAAAAATCCCAAACAGCGGAATTTTTTTGAGTTCTTTCTTTGCCAAAAACATATAGTTGCCTCTTGCGATAATTGACATACAAAGGATGTCGAGGTATGAAGTATGGTTTGAAATATATATGCATGGCAAGGTTGATTTGTTATTGCTATCTTCTTTTTCTATGACAATCCATAATCCTGTCAATAACATAATGAGCAATGCCCAAAGTTTTCTAAGGATATTAGCTAAGTAGTACCCTGATTTGTTTAATAGTAAAAGGAAAAAGAAAGGGTAGAGGACGATTAATGTAACAGCAAAGACTACTGCAAACCAATAAGCATAGAGTGTTTTGAAAAACTTAATTATCATTTTTCACTTCTGAATTAACAGCATTTCTTTTGCGGTCTTTATTCATGTAAATTAATGCCATTATGCTGGATATTAATAAACCGATGGAGGAAAACTGATAGACATTATCTCTAAGTTGATTGCCAACGCTATACCTGTCTACAGTCATTTGAATTACTTCTTCTTTAGTTTTTTTGTAAAACTCCATGTATTTGTCTATGTTCTCATTCAATTTTGCTAAGTCAGTCTGAATAGCTTTTTCAATAATGTCAGGGAATTTCGCTACAATAAACGCATAAATGCCGGCAATGGTAAGGGATAGTACCAGCATGGAAAAGAGCCCTGCAATGATTACTAAACCTGCTTTAGAGCCTTTGGTTGTTTTGGCAAGTGTGTCTTTTCTGATATTCCTTGCTAATAAATAAACACATGTTGCCGGAAGCAGTAGAGAGTATATGAGTAAGAAAAATATTTTCTGAAAATTACTCATATCAGGACCATAATTATTCAAATGGACAAACAAGAACGCACCTGCAATACTGCCAAATGCAATTCCGTAGATAAAGATTTTTTTATACATAATAAAAGTTGGGGCAGCAAAAATAAGATTAAACTATCGGTTTGCTATTACTACAGCTAAAAAACCTGATGAGTTACAGGAATAAAGGGAATCGGATGTTGAGTAAGATTAAGATTCGCTGTTCTCTTCGTCAGAATTTGAGTTTCTGGTGAATTCGTCAAAATTGTATTCAGGCAACAATTCTTTTTTTACAAAACCAACGGTTTCATTTAATGCTTCCACAAACTTGTTAAAGTCTTCTTTGTACAAGAAGATTTTTTGTTTCACAAAAGTCTGGTCGTCAAATTTTTTCTTACTTTCAGTGATTGTAACGTAATAGTCATTGTTCTTGGTTTCGCGTACATCAAAGAAATAAGTTCTCTTGCCTGCCTTTACTCTCTTGGAAAAAACTCTGTCCTGATCGTTGTATTTGTAATCTTCCATATTCACACTAATTTATTCTGAATTATACTCTACAAATAAAGCTAAAAAAAATATACCGCCAAACCCTTCAATGTATTTTTTTCGCAAGGCGATTGTCAATGTTATGAATAGGCAAATCAAAAAGGAAGTTAAGGAAACAAAAGAGTTGTGATAGCTTAATTTAAGCCCGTTTCTTCCATTTGTTTTTCATATAGCTTTTTATAGTATAAATTTGTTTTTAGCAACTCTTCGTGGGTGCCGGATGCTTCGATTTTACCTTGATTGATGACAAGTATTAAATCAGTGTCAGCCACTACTGATAGTCTGTGGCTTACAATAAATGCGGTCCTATTCTTGAGTTCGTTTCTCAGATTAGCTAAGATAATCTTTTCGGTGGAATGATCAACAGCACTTAAACAATCATCCAATAAAATGATTTCAGGGTTTCTTATTAATGCTCTTGCAAGTGCAATTCTTTGTTTTTGTCCGCCCGAAAGTGTAAGCCCTCTTTCTCCTAATAAAGTATCATATCCCTTTGGGAATTCCATTATGCTGTCATGTACAGCGGCAATTTTTGCAACATTTTCAACGTCATCTTTAGTCAACTTCGTTAATTTACTTGAACCAAAAAGAATATTGTCATAAATTGATTCTGAAAATAAAAAAACATCCTGAGGTACATAACTGACAACATCTCTATACTCTTTGAGATTGAGTTCTCTAAGGTCTTGATTGTCAATAAAGATTTTTCCGGAAGTGGGGTCGTAAAAGCGTGCTAAGAGGTTTAGTAATGTGGTTTTGCCGGATCCGGTTTGCCCTACTAACCCAATAGTCTGACCTTTGTGAATCGTAAAGTTAATGTCGTGCAGTACTTTCTTGTTCTCATTGTATTGAAATGAAACATTGGAAAAACTGATACTTTCACTAAAAGTGCAATTTTTGCCTTTGGCTGTTTTAATTTCAGGGTCCACCTCTAAGAATTTATTAATACGTGCTTGCGAGGCATCGGCACTTTGGACAATTGCCGTAACCCAACCCAATGAAGAAACAGGCCATGTGAGTAGGTTTACATAGATTACAAACTCAGCTATGTTGCCATAAGTAAAGTCCCCGTTTATTACTGCTAAACTACCCAGGTAAATGGTCAATATAGTACTCAAGCCGACCAAAGACATAACAAGCGGACTGAAAAACGCATTAACAGTTGTAAGAGACATACTCAGGTCTTTGTATTGCGTATTTTGTTTAGCAAACATACCGGCAAATACTGCTTGCGCAGAGAATGCTTTTAATACGCGGACACCTGCCATACTTTCTTGCACAAATGTTGTCAAGTCAGAGAGTTTTGCTTGAATCAAATCACTTTTTCGATTGATTATTTTGCTTACATAATAAATGGAAGCAGAAAGAAATGGAAGCGGGAGCAGTACATAAAGCGTAAGCGTTGGATTGACTGAAATCATCATTACAATTACTGTCAGAAAAGTAAATATAAGGTTGACAAAATACATGATTGCCGGTCCGAGATACTGCCTTACTTTACTTACATCCTCAGAGAGACGGTTCATTAAATCTCCTGTAAAGTTAGCTCTGAAAAATGAAAGATTCATTTTTTGATAGTGGCTATAAATCTCATTCTTCAAATCATATTCAATTCTTCTGGAAGCAATAATAACGGTCTGCCTCATAAGAAACATAAAGACTCCTCGAACTGTTGTAGCTATTAAGATTAGTCCTCCATAGAGGGCTGCTGTTTCTATGATTTTATTTCTGTATAGGCTCTCCAATTCTGTTCCTTTGAAGAAATGAAATAAACTAATCTCTTCAAATGAATTGTCAAATGCAATTCTAACCAAATATGGGGAGAGGATGTTGAACAAATTGGTTAGGATAATATATATCATGCCGGCAAAAAGGGTCTTGCGGTATTTCCATAAATATTTATTGAGGTATTTGAGCGATTTCAAGGAGCCGCAAATTTTGTTTATTATTTACTAATGACAAAAAAAGTTATTTTCGCGCCATCAATTTTGAAATCTAAATAAAAACAAGATATGAGCGGAATATCATCACAAGCAGGAAATTCAAATTTCCCTCTGTTCAATAGCTTAACAGAGTTTAACCATGAGCAAGTAGTAGTGTGTAATGACAATAGTACCGGTCTGAAGGCAATTATTGCTGTTCACAACACCGTTTTAGGTCCGGGATTAGGCGGTACACGCTTTTGGGTTTATAATAATGAACAAGAAGCGATGAATGATGCGTTGCGTCTTTCAAGAGGTATGACTTATAAAGCATCCATTTCAGGTCTTAACCTTGGTGGTGCAAAAGCAGTAATTGTGGCTGATAAGAACACAAAAAAGACAGAAGCTTTTATGCGCAAGTTTGGACGTTTTGTTGAAAATCTGAATGGTAAGTATATTACTGCTGAGGATGTTGGAACAACAACAAAGGATATGGAATATATCGCAATGGAAACAGATCATGTGGTGGGTATGCCTGAAAATATGGGCGGTGGTGGCGACCCGTCTCCTGTTACTGCTTATGGTGTGTATATGGGAATGAAAGCTTCTGCAAAGAAGGCTTATGGAAGCGATAGTCTTGCCGGTAAGTCAGTTACAGTGCAAGGTGTAGGTAAGGTAGGATATTATCTTGTTGAACTTCTTGTGAAAGACGGAGCTAAAGTTTTTATTACCGATATTAACGAACAAAATTTGAAACATTCAGTAGCTTTAGGTGGTGAAGTAATTAGCCCAAATGATGTCTATTCTAAGAAGGTAGATATTTTCGCTCCTTGTGCTTTAGGTGCAATTTTAAACTCTGAAACAATCCCACAATTAAATTGCTCAATTGTGTGTGGTTCTGCTAATAATCAATTGAAGGAAGATGTTCTACACGGTGATATGCTTAGAGATAAAGGTGTTTTGTATGCCCCTGACTTTTTAGTAAATGCCGGAGGTTTAATCAATGTCTATTCTGAATATACAGGTTATGTGAGAGAACGTGCTATGGCGCAAACTGAACATATTTATGATTTGACCTTAGATATTTTCCACAAATCAGAAGAAGAAAAAATCAATACTCAGCTTGCTGCAACAAAAATAGCAGAAGAGCGCATTCACAATGTAATGCTTGTAAAATCAACATATTAATATTTAACAATAATGTTTTATAAAAAAAGGTTGTTCATCTGAACAACCTTTTTTTGTTGCTAATGGTTGATGTCAAGTTGTTTTGTGAAAAACTTGCGGGAATTTAGCTGAAAAAAGTTTTTCTTTTTAGTTGATTTTTGCATACTCATTTTTGAAATCTATATGGCAAAAACAAAATCTACACCCAGTCATTCTTCCGACCCGAAAACCAACACCCAGAACATAAATTTCAATCAGATTTCTTCATATTTTGGGATGAATGTTTTTGCCGGAAAGAATGCAAAAAAATATCTCTCAGCAACCGTAATCAAAGAACTTGAAAGAATAGCCAGAAGTGGAGAACATTTGTCGCGTAAAATGGCAGATGAAATTGCCGAAGGAATGAAGAAATGGGCGTTAAGCCGAGGTGTAACTCATTATACACATTGGTTTCACCCTCTTAGAGGTACTACAGCAGAAAAGCATGATGCCTTCTTTGAACCTACAGGCATAGATTCCGGAATTGAAGTGTTTTCCGGTAAATCTTTGGTACAACAAGAACCGGATGCTTCGAGTTTCCCTAATGGAGGAATGCGTAATACCTTTGAGGCTCGCGGATATTCTGCTTGGGATCCATCATCACCCGCATTTATTATTGAAAAAGCCTCCGGTAAAACGCTCTGTATTCCTACTGTCTTTGTTTCTTACACCGGACAGGCATTGGATTACAAAACCCCATTGTTGCGTTCAGCTAAATTTGTACAAGATACCGCAACTCAAGTATGTGCTTTGTTTGATAAAAAAGTGAAACATACCAATGTTTCATTGGGTATTGAACAAGAGTATTTTGTGGTGGATTATAAACTTTATCGCCAAAGACAAGACCTCATGTTAGCCGGTAGAACTTTGCTGGGACACGCTCCGGCTAAAGGACAGCAACTTGAAGATCATTATTTTGGCAGTATTCCTGAAAGAGTTTTTGAATTTATGACCGCTTTAGAGAAAGAAGCTCTTAAACTTGGTATTCCACTTAAAACACGACATAATGAAGTTGCACCCTGCCAATATGAGTGTGCTCCAATGTTTGAAACGATTAACCTTGCCATAGACCATAATTCATTATTGATGGATTTGATGGAATCGATTAGCGAGAAATTTAATTTAAAGGTACTATTACACGAAAAACCTTTTAAAGGGGTAAATGGCAGTGGGAAGCACAATAATTGGTCGTTAATAACAGATACAGGAGTTAATTTATTCTCACCGGGTACTACTCCCATTGAGAACTTACAATTTCTGACTTTCTTTATTAATACAATCAAGGCAGTTCATGACCACGGTGCGTTGCTTAGGGCAAGCATAGGTACTGCCAGCAATGACCACCGATTGGGTGCCAATGAAGCTCCTCCGGCTATTATGTCAGTTTTTATTGGTAGTTTCTTGAGCAAAGTGTTGGATGATTTTGAAAAAGAAAAATCGAACAAATCCAAAGGAGGTGCAGGTGAAAAAACACTGAATATTCCACATATTCCACCAATCTTACAAGATAATACTGACCGTAATAGAACTTCTCCTTTTGCTTTTACAGGAAACAAATTTGAACTACGTGCAGTTGGTTCTTCTGATAACTGCGCTTCATCTATGGTTGTTCTTAATACGATTGTTGGAAATCAATTGAAAGAGTTTTTAAAAGATGTAGCTACTCTTCAAAAGAAAGGAGCATCTAAGGAAAAAGCTATTCAGAGTGTTTTGAGAGGTTATATTGTCAAATCATCTAAAGTAATTTTTGAAGGAAACGGTTATAGTGACGAATGGGCAAAGGAGGCTAAAAAGAGAGGTTTGCAGAATATTAAAACTACGCCACATGCGCTATCTACATATTTGGAACCTAAATCTAAAAAAGTATTTATTGATAATGGAATATTGACCGAAGAAGAGATTGAAGCAAGAACAGATATCCGATATGAGAGCTATTCGCTCAAATTGCAAATTGAGGGTAGGGTACTTGCAGATATGGTTAAAACAAATATTATTCCTCCTGCAATCGAATTTCATTCGCGCGTACTTGCAAATCTTAAATTACAAAAAGATATGGGTGTTAAACCCGAATTGTATGCTGCTACAGAAGAGTTGGCTGGCAAAATTGGCTTTTATATTCAACAAGTGCAGCATTATACAAAATTGATGGTGGACGAGCGCAAAAAAGCAAATTTAATTGATTCACATGCTGAAAAAGCATTGGCTTATTGCGAAAAAGTATTGCCACTGTTTGATGATATTCGTTATCAGGCTGATAAGTTAGAAAGACTTACAGATGATGTAATGTGGCAAATACCAAAATACCGAGAACTATTGTTTATCAAATAACCGATGAGTCCGGATACAATAGTGCTTGGCGGAGGATGTTTTTGGTGTACAGAATCAGTGTTTACACAAATCAGAGGAGTGCATAAAGTTGAATCCGGTTATTCCGGAGGTCATCTCAAAAATCCGACTTACAAAGAGGTGTGTACCGGTATGACCGGTCATGTTGAAGTAATCAAAGTGCATTTTGATTCTTCTGTGGTTTCATTAGCAACACTGTTAAAGATTTTTTTTACTACGCATGACCCGACAACAATCAATCGTCAGGGCAATGATATTGGCACGCAATACAGAAGTGTGATTTTTTTTGAAAATGATTATCAGCAACAAATTGCAGAACAAGTTGTAGCAGAGATGACTCAACAACAGATTTTTGATTCACCCATTGTAACAGAAATTTCGCCTTTGATTAATTTTTTCAGTTCCGAACAATACCATCATAACTATTTTGCTAATAATCCCCATGAGCCTTACTGTGAGGCAGTTATTAGTCCCAAAGTGGCAAAATTCAGAGCGCACTATAAGGACCTGTTAAAAGGGTGATTTTGTTGTTTTCCATTATTTGGAATATCGCATTGAGTTCATGTCAATATGTTGCTATGTCCCTGCCGAAACAATCAAAAAAAGTATAGCTTTGCAAGGCGTTGTTTTGAATTAGCATGGCATACTCTTCTAAGACGATTGAACAAGCAGTAGAATATTTATCAAAGTTTCCCGGAGTGGGTAGCAAAAGCGCTCTGAGAATGGTGTTGTATCTTGCAAAACGTCCTGAACACGAGGTGCTTAGAATGGCAGATGCACTCAAAGCCATAAAAACTAAATTGCAACTATGTACAGAATGTGGCAACCTTTCTGATACGCCCATTTGTTCCATTTGTGCTTCGCCTCTGAGAGATAAGCAATTGTTGTGTGTGGTGGAAGACTTTAAGGATGTCTTAGCAGTTGAAAATACTGCACAGTACAAAGGACTTTATCATGTATTAGGGGGATTGATTTCTCCGATAGAAGGTATTGGTCCGGACGAATTGAATGTTTCAAAACTTTTTGAACGCATTCAGTCTAATCAGGTAGGTGAAGTGGTGTTTGCATTGAGTGCCAATATGGATGGAGATACGACTACCTACTATTTAAGTAAAAAACTCAAGGAGATGGGTGTAAAAGTGAGTGCAATCTCTCGCGGTATCTCCGTTGGTTCTGATTTGGAATTTACTGATGAAATTACACTTGGACGGTCAATAATAAATAGAGTTCCTTACGAAATTTAAAGGTATTGATGCTTGACCTGAGTGTAATCATAGTGAGTTATAATGTGCGCAGATTCCTTGAACAGACAATTCTTTCTGTACAGCGCGCATGCAATGATTTACAAGTAGAAATTATCGTGGTGGATAATGCATCATATGACGATAGTTGTCTTACAATTCGAAATAAATACCCACAGGTTAAACTCATTGAAAATACTGACAATGTCGGTTTTTCAAGAGCAAATAATCAAGGCATTAAGATTAGTCAGGGGAAATATGTGTTATTGCTCAATCCGGATACCGTGCTTGCAGAAGATACACTCAGCCAATGTTTTCACTTTATGGAAAACACTGCCGATTGTGGGGCTTTAGGTGTCAGAATGGTGGATGGTGGCGGGGTATTTTTACCCGAAAGTAAAAGAGGATTACCTACTCCAACAGCTTCTTTCTATAAAATTTTCGGACTGGCGTCTTTATTTCCAAAGTCAGAAAAATTTGGTTCCTACCATCTCAAGTATTTGGATGAGTTTCAGGTTAATCAAGTAGATGTACTCTCCGGTGCATTTATGTTTCTCAGAAAAGAAGCTTTGGATAAGTCTGGCTTGTTGGATGAAACTTTCTTTATGTATGGAGAAGATATTGACTTAAGTTATAGGATAACATTGGCAGGCTATAAGAATTATTATTTCCCTGAAACTACCATTATTCACTATAAGGGAGAAAGTACAAAGAAAAACAGCCTTAACTATGTCAAAGTGTTTTATCAAGCAATGATCATTTTTGCAGAAAAACATTTCGGAGTCAAATCAGGTAAACTCTTTGGGCAATTAATCTATGTTGCGGTCTATTTGCGGGCTTTTGCTGCGCTACTAAAGCGAGTTGTTGTCAAAGGATTGCCGCTCTTTGCTGAGTTTGTTCTTTTATATTTATCCTATTTAAGTATTACCAGATATTGGGAAGAATATAACAAATGGGTAGCCGGTGGTGCATATCCGCAGGAGTATTTTATTTATCACCTTACTTGCTATGTTTTTATCTTAATTTTAGGATTGTTGCTGGGAGGAGCTTATAAAAAATATTTTTCGGGTAATAGTCTTTGGAAGGGTATTTTTATAGGTACATCTTTATTGGTAATTTGTTACGCCTTTTTGCCGGAGACGCTTAGGTATTCGCGTGCTATTTTGCTCTTAGGGGCATTTATTGGGTTGAGCATATTGACTGTCTATCGCTCCGTTCTGAATTTTGTTGTCAATCGTTCGTTTTCATTAGGAAACAATAAGATGAGCGGTATTTTGATTGTGGGAGAACCTGATCAAGTTGTTCAAGTTACGAATATTCTTCAGTCTTATTCTTTGGGCAGAAATGTGTTAGGAGTATATTCACCTTCAAAAGAAGGAGGATTAGATAAGTTAGATAGCTATATCGACTTTTATAAAGTAGAGGAAGTGATTATGAGTAATGCTCATATTTCAAACAAACATATCATTGCATTACTTTCTAAAAAATATTCAAGAAAAATTGACTTTAAAATTTTGCCTGAGCATACTCATTTTATCATTGGAAGTACACATAAGAACAAGTCAGGGAGCTATTATACAGAAGAGATTCAGTTTGCTCTTGGTAATCAGAATGTGCTTCGAAATAAACGCATTTTTGATGTTGTAGTTGCAATAATGTTGATACCTATTTTGCCTTTTACAAAAAGAATTGGACAAGAAAAATGGAAACAGTTATGGTCTGTATTCAAAGGTGAAAAGACATGGGTTGGTTATAATTTAGAAGGAAACTTAGCAACGCTGCCTCAGCTGAAATCCTGTGTTTTTCAACTTAAAGACAGTCTGTTGGATAAAAAATCCGTTTCTCATGAATTTTTGGAGCAATCAAATGTGTTTTATGCTCGGAATTATCATTGGAAACAGGATTTGGATATCATAGGTAAAGTTCTTTTCTTTTAGTTTTATCGCCTTGATAAGCAAGTTGCTCGTTATGTAAAATTGAAAAAAACATCATTTACTTTGTCTCTATATTTATTTTTTGTAATTTAGCAGTCGTTTCCATGTACAACTAAAAATAATATTATGAAAAGATTAATTACACTCATTTTGATTTCTCTCATAAGTGTTGTGGGCATCCACGCTCAACAAGTAACTTTGTTATCAGAGAATTTTTCAACCGCCAGTGACACCTTTCCTCCATCTGGATGGAAGAATGTTCAGTATTATACTTCAAGTGCAATCACTGATTACTGGCACTTTGACAACCCTGGTTCCCGAAGTCCCAGTGGAGGCATCACCGGTAAGTTTGCTGTGTATGATAGTGATAATTATTCTAATAACGGAGCGTTAGAGGATATCGGGCTTGAATCTCCGGTGTTTTCTACTATTGGTTATGATTCTCTCTATATTAGTTTTGATTTTGCAACTGAGCCTTCATTGACTAACAGAACCTCAATATTTATTGATGTTTATGATGGAGAGCTTTGGCAAAATGCTCATACCTATATTGATACTGCAACATCAGGGAAGCGAGATACTTTTAATATTTCATCAATAGGAAGAAATGATTGTTATACCAAGATTAGAATACGTTATTATTGTCAAAGCGGTGGTTGGTTTGCAATTGATAATATTGTTGTTTACTCACCTCAACCTGCTGTGGCAACAAATGTGCAATTGGTATCAATGACAAGACCTGTAATGACCGATTGTGCTGACCTATTCGCACAACTCAATATTAGATTAAAGAATGCAGGTACCTCTCCGGTATCCAATATTCCACTCTATGCAAGTATTTATGATGGTAATTACACTCAAAATTATTCCTACACCCTGACATCTTCTTTGTCTTTGTGTGCTGATACTGTAATTGTCATGCCGGATACCATTAAAGTAAATTATGATTCAACTTTTACATTTACCATTTATTCTGCTTTGGCCGGAGATAATGTAAAATTCGATTCAGACACAATCAAAGTAATTGATTTTAAAAATATTCCATTGCCTTTGTATTATACTGATTTAGACACCTCCATTTGCGGACACTTTGTTATGATTGACTCATTACCAATCTCAATAGAACAGACTGCAAAATGGTACAAAAATATTGCGGATACTATACCTGTTTTTATTGGGTCAAAAATTAATCTCGGTTTGTTGGATAAGGACTCTACACTATTTGTTGAAATTGGATTTAAACAAGATTTCTCTTACCCAAGCAATAGTGCCTCTCCCATGCCAGGGAGTGTAGCATTTGCCCCACCCACCATCTCCGGTAGTTTCCTTGATATAACTGCTAAAACAGATATTATTGTTGATTCGTTAGAAGTAATCGTCAGGAAAGATTGTATGTGGAACTATGAAATATACATTACCAAGGGTTCGTACGTTCCTCAAATCAATAATTTTGGAGCTTGGACAGCTGCTTATAAAGGTAAAGACTCTATTTATACTTCACGGAGAAATAAGATTTATGTAGGTGGAGTTAAAATCAGAAAGGGAGAAACAATAGGTTTTCATATATTTGACGGAGGTGATTCAGCGGTCGGAACCTCTGGTGGTGTAGGTTTGTCTGTGGGAGGAGGAACGCCAATCATGTATAATAACTCTCATATTAAAACATACGCAAGTCATTACGTACAACAGTCTGCCGGTAGTCCTGGTTCTATTGTTCAAACATTAGCAGCTTATGGATATCACACTAATGTATATTACAGAATTGAATGTGATGGTAGTTACAGTAAAAGAATTTATAGAAAACCTGTTGATTTGCCTAATACTAAAATACAATCTGTAGCTCCGTTTGACGGCAAAGCCGGTCTTCACAAGGATACCATTATGACTCGTAAGCCTGTGATTTATGAGTTAGCACCACCTTATGGATATACAAATAGTGATTTTGGCACAAAATGGATTGTAACTTCAATGGATTTTGAAACTGTGAATGGTACTCCTGTTCCTGTCTCTCATTATACAACAATCAACAATCCGCCTTCTCCCGGTAATAATCTCAGATTGATTTATACGCCTGCAGAAAGTTGGTCAGATTCATTGCTTAACTTGAGAGCTGTGATTCAAAATATTGATGTTTATCCTTATTGTGATACAATAATAAACAGACAGATTTTAGTAACACCCAGACCCGTCATTGATTTTTCGGTAAATTTGGCTTGTCAAAACAACCAGACTCAATTTAATAATTCTTCCACTATTTCATCAGGTAATATGAATTTTAATTGGGACTTTGGCAATGGAGAAAGCTCAATTTTGACCAGTCCCTTTGTGGTTTATAAAACGAATGGTAGTTTTAATGTGAAGTTAACAATTACAACCAAATACAACCTCAAGGTAGATACTACAATTACCATCAATATTAAAGAATCTCCGACTGTACAGTTTACAACTGACAACAATGTTTGTGCAGGACAGAACATTGCTACTAAAAATACTTCTTCTTATAGTGCGGGTTCATTTACCTATTTATGGAAATATGGTGATGGTAGAACAAACAGCACTAAAGAGCCGACAATTCAATATACTAAAGGTGGCGTGTATCCTTTGAGGTTAATTGTGTATGGTGATAATGGTTGTACGGATTCTTTGACCCAACCTGTTAATATTTATTATCATCCAAAAGCAGATTTTGAAGAAACATCAGGTACTTTGTGCCAAGGAACCTTTATTAATTTTGACAATAAAACCGTATTAGACTCAGGTAGCTATTTTTCAAATTGGAAATTTGGTAATGCCGGTACTTCAACTACCAAAAGCCCGCAATTCCAATTTGCAAATGGAGGAACATACAATATTCAACTGTTGGTTTATACTTCTTTTGGATGTAAAGACTCATTTAACAAAAACATCACTATCTATGAAGCAGCAACAGCTGACTTTACTATACAAGGAGAATGTACCGAAAAGCCTATTAAGTTGATTAACAACTCAGTCGTTCCTAATGGTGCAAGTGCAACCTATGAATGGGATTTGAATTTTGAAGGACAATCTACTGATCAAGATGCATCCAAAGTTTTTACAACTGCCGGAATGAAAACATTTATGTTGACAGTAACTACAGATAAAGGGTGTATCAGTTCTGTTTCAAAAAGCAAGATGGTTGGACAAACAGCTAAAGCAGACTTTACTTCAGCAGCAAAAGGCTGTGCTGGTGCTATGGTTACTTTCAACAATAATACTGCCATTGTGCCCGGTACACTTGCGTATAAGTGGAACTTTGGTGATGGAGATACTTCTATTACCAAAAATGCAAATCACACCTATTCTAATACAACCGGACAACAATTTAATGTTAGTATGATTACCAAAGTGAATGGAAATTGCCCCGATACCATGACTAAGCAGATTTATATTGGAGAACAAGCAATTTGTAATTTTACTATAAATGATGATTACCTGCCAGGTCATAGAACTTACAAGTTTGTACCTGTTCGTAATGATTATGTTACATATACTTGGAATTTTGGTGATGGACAAACATCTACAGAGGTAACACCGGTTCACCAATATACTTCAGATGGTAATTATATGGTTGAATTACATGCAGTAAATGCGGATGATTGCGAATGTGTATTGACTCAAAATAAGACGGTTGTTAATTCCGGTGTGAACCAGCTGGGCTTTGATGCTCTCATTAAATCATATCCTAATCCCGCCTCTACCAAACTTTATATAGAGTATAAAGTCACGGTTGGAATTAATGCAATGTATATTGTGGATTATACCGGCAAACGAGTACAACAAGTAATATTAGAGGGTAATCATATCAATGGAGACCTGTCAATTGATGTATCAAATTTTGCAAATGGCATCTACTTTATCAAAGCTGAAACTGAGAATGGAAATATTATCTCAAGGTTCGTAATCAGTAAGTAAAAAAGCATTTTTTTACTTTATATAGAAAAAAGGGAGCAGTTCATTGCTCCCTTTTTTATGCTCAAAGGTTTATCTGTTCATACTTTACGATGTGCGCATGATAATTTGGATTTAATAGATAAATGTTTTTACTATGTGTAGAATAAAAAATTGATATTATGAAAAGACATTACTCAAAAAAGCAGATTTTCACTTTGCACCCATTGAAAATAGGATTGTTCATGTTGTTATTGAACGTTAGTTTGACAGTGAGTGCACAAGAAGAAGTGCAAAACAAGGCAGTAGCAACTTGTAGCAATCCTTGGCAGTGGAATCAAATCAACGACATGCTAAAAGGTCCTTCATGTGGAGGGCAAACAGCTTTTGTTTGGACATCAGGTCCTCCAGACCCATTAAACGATTGGATGATGTGGGAGTGGAGTGAAGAGATGTCGTTAGATAGTCTATATATCTGGCATGCACAGACTACGGGCAGGTTCTTAACAGGAGGCACTATACAAGGCTGGGACGGTTCAGCATGGTATGATTTCTACACTTTCTCTAATCTGAGTCAGTCAAATTGCGAGAATGGAGTCAAATTTCCTTCTCCTTTGATTACAAAGAAAATGAGAATTTATAAACTAAAAACAGGAACAGGGCAGAATTCAAACCCAAACTTCAGGGAGATTGAAATATGGACTTTCCCAGGTAGTATGGAGTTCACGCTGTCCGGTGATTTTAATGGAGGTAATTATTTTATTTGTGAAGGAGAAAAAGTGCCGCTCAAAGTTAAATTGTCTGCATCTTCAAACAAGAGCTTTAAATTTCCAAATCCCCGCCTAGGGTTTCAATTGAATAATGGGAAGATATTTTACAAATCAATCCCTGAAATTGAACCTAATGTAACAGAGGACTTTGCTTTTTCTGATTTAGTTGATTTGACAAATGCTCCAAAGCAATCAATACTCAAGGTGTTTGTGTCGAACTCATACCTAGATAGCAGTCAGCTTGATGATACTTTGACTTTCCTGCTCACAGTTACAAGAGGAAGCTCTGGTGCCAATTTTATTCCGGAAGTCTCTACCTTTAGGGGAACTCCAAAATTAGGGTATGAATATGAACCTGATATAATTACAACCGGACAAAGTTATCGTTATACTATTACACCTCCTACGGGTCTTTTAAATACATCCTATGGAATTACATGGACATCTTCGTTTAAAGCAACCATAGATGGAGAAGTTTTCCCTGCTTCAAATCTGATATATCAACCGCCTCAAGGAAGCCAAGATGCGTATGTGATTATCAAAATAAATAATCATGATAATGAAGTGGATAAAGTAGTAAAATTAGAGTATGTTGTCAAGGATTTGGTGGGAAATCAATGTGATACTACCACAATGAGATATGCAATTGTGTATTCAAGTCCTCAAGTCTCTTTTGAGTCGGAGATTGCATGTAGCTCAGATGAAATACAATTCTTTAATAATTCTTACATAGTACATGGCGAGGTTGATTATAGTTGGGATTTTGGAGATGGAACAACATCGGATCAATTTTATCCCTCACATCAATTCCTAAACTCAGGACAATATACAGTTGTACTCATTGGTACTTCTAATAATGGCTTTGCAGATACATTTTCCAAGGTTATAACATTGTTGCATAGCCCAACACCTGACTTTACTTTTACTAACTCATGTGGTAGTATCCCTTTCCAATTAAGCGGAACAGCAGATGTTCCCGTAAGTTACAGTTGGAACTTTGGTAATGGAGATACTGCAAGTGGTCAAAACATGATGTATGCATATCAACAACCCGGTTTGTATGATATTACATTAACAGTAATGACACCGGATGGATGTGAAAGTGCAATCACCAAATCCGCCTATTCATATCCTGCGCCAATCGCTGATTTTGAATTGCCAATCAATATTTGTGCAGGTCAAAGTTTAAACATTGTAAATACTACTTCAATCCCATTTTCAAACTGGGGTAGTGAATGGCATATTGGCAATCAAGGGGTGAGGTCATTTGATAAGAATCCTGACATTATTTTTGATGAGTTTGGAACTCAAACAGTGCGTTTGAAAGTTACTAGTCAATTTGGTTGTGTTGATTCTATATCCAAGTCAATCAATGTACAAGCTGCACCAATAATCAATATTACAAGTACTGATGTTTGTAGCAAAGGTCCCGTTATCTTTAATAGTAATATCAATGTGCCAAACAATGTCGTAGCTTCCTATATTTGGAAAATTGATGGTGTGCTTTATGCAGATGCTCAACCAACGGTTGATTTTGGAAGTGTTTCAGGTACGAAAGCTGTGAATGTGGATATTAAATATGATAATGGATGCATGAATAATGCTGCTACACAAATTATAACCGGATACAGACCCAATGTTGACTTTTCTATCGCAGATGTAAATTGTGCAAACACACCAATAAGCTTGTCAAATAATACAACTATTGAGTATGGGAATGCCCATTATCAATGGATTATGGGGGATGGTATGGAATATAATGAACAAATTACGCCAAATCATACATATACAAATAATACTCCTACTGATTATACTATTACTTTGATTGCAACTTCTGAGGGAGGTGCTTGTCCTGACAGTATTTCTAAAAATATCCGAGTTGGTATTATACCGGTGTGCGATTTTTCTATTCATTCAAATTGGGATAAGGGACAGGGATGGTTCTCTTTGACTCCAACATCCATCACTGAAGGTGAATATAAGTGGTATTTTGGAGATGGTTCTGTGTCAACGGAACAGTATCCAACACATCAAAATGCACAAGATGGTAATTATGCCATTAAATTGATTGTTACAACTCCCGAAGGGTGTAACTGTACTAAGACTATGCAGTATTATGCAAATTCTTTAGGATTGTCGCAAATCAATGCAGATGCGGATGTTGTTTCATATCCAAATCCAAGTACAGGGGTTGTATATATTGAAAACCTCAGCAATTCTCCAATTTTAAATATTGTTGTTACAAATACCCTGGGTGCAACAGTATATAACAATGCAGTTTCTACTCTTAACAAGAATCTTACATTGGATTTAAGCTATATGGCAAATGGCATGTATTTGATAACAATGTCAACTGAAAATGGGAATACATATACACATAAAGTGATGATTGCTAAGTAAATTTCATCTTTTTATAGAAATCAGAGAAGCCTCATACGAATGGGGCTTTTTTTGTTTAAATTGTAGTACCTTTGTAATCGTGTTGAGAAAGCTATTTGCAATTTTGCTTATTTTCCTAACCATTGGTAGTGCCCAAGGAGTTACTCTTTTTGTGCACTATTGTAATGGCGAGGCTTCAGCGATCTCTTTATTTAACACAGATAAAGACCCTTGTGCTACCAAAGAGGAAGATAAATGCTGTGAAAAACAGATTGAAGTGGAAGACTGCTGTATTAACAAACATTCTAAAACTGATGCACATCAGGTTTGTAAGATAGCTCACGAAGATTGTTGCAATACTCAGATAATTCAAAAGAATGGAAAAGAAATCTTGTCTTATAGACCTGCTATTAAATTACAGCCTATAAGTATTGGGTTAATCTCAATCTTGTCTTTTGACTTTTTACACACGCTTACCAGCAATAATTTACTTGGTGATATTAATACACATGCCCCGCCAATTATCAAAAGTGGTTGGGATATCTGCGTGCTGATTAGTACTTTTATTATTTGATTATTAATTTCTGATTCACTTGCTTAGTTCATAAGCAAAAGGAAGTACAAGATTTTACATTTTTCTCTTGTTCAGTCTGAATCTGGCAAAAATGAATTTCAATTTTTTAATTAATTAATAATCAAATGAAAACACAATTTAATCATATCATATGGTTGCTAGCAGGAGTACTATTACTGACGTTCTCAACTTCTGCAATGACAAACCCTCAAAAAAAGAAAATGCAAACCGAGTCATTTCAAGTGAACGGATGTTGCGGAGATTGCAAAGAAAGAATCGAAGATGCACTTGATATTAAAGGGATTCGTTATGCACATTGGAACAAAGAAACGCATATATTGACGGTTACTTTTAATGTCAATATAATAACGCTTGACGAAATTCACAATAAAATAGCTGCAGTTGGTCATGACACTGACTTAGTTAAAGCATCAGATTCTGCTTATAATGCTCTTCCGGATTGTTGTCAATATCGAGGAGGTAAGAAATGTCATCATTAAAAGGAATCTGTTTTTTATTGACCACCTTCTTTTTTGGCTATGTAAATGGGCAAGAACTTAAGGGTGTTGTGAGAAGCAAATCGGAACCATTGGAAGGAGCGTATGTGTATTGGAAGAATTTTGTACTTCAAAATACAAAGTCAGATTCAATGGGGATGTTCACAATTCCCAAGATTCAAGAAGATGATACATTGTTTGTATCAATGGTAGGGTTTGAGCCTGTTGCGATTGTTATAGCAAAAGATCAAACCTTTGTAGATGTGGTTTTGGAGTCTTCGACAGTGCTCGGAAGTGTTAATATTGGTGAGACACGAGCTGCTAAAACATTGGATAAAAGAAATATCAGACAAATCACACGGTTTTCGGACAGGGAATTTACCAAAGCAGCATGTTGTAATCTTTCAGAGAGTTTTGAAACAATTTCTGCTGTAGATGTTACCACTTCAGATGCAGTTACAGGAATGCGTCAAATCCAAATGATGGGTTTTTCGGGGATTTATATTCAAACGCAAATAGACAACATGCCTTTTGCCAGTGGATTAATTGCATCAAGCGGACTAACCTATATACCCGGAATCTTTGTTAAGAGTATGCAATTAGCTAAAGGTGTTGGTTCAGTTACCAATGGCTATGATGGTATGACCGGCTCGCTGAATATTGAATTGAGAAAGCCTACACATAAGGAAAGAGTCATCGTGAACGGATATTTTAATCCAATGAATCTAAGACCGGAAGGCAATATTGTTTATTCTCAACAGGTTTCAAATAATTGGGCAACAACATTGCTGTTACATGGCTCTGGAACTTATGCCAAAGCAGATATGAACAAGGACGGATTTCAAGATTTCCCTTTACAAAAGAACCTTAATTTCAGTAATAATTGGATGTATATGAAACAAGGCTGGGAAGGAAATATTGGGGTAAGATACATTAACTATGCTCAGAAGTTAGGAGTGAATGACCTTGCAAGAACATCCAATATTGACTGGACAAGTTCATCAAAAAATGAACGTTTTGAAATGGAAGCTATGTTGGGACATATTTTTGAGAAAAAGCATCAACATAAAGATGAACATGCTTCGCAACATGTCGATAACTCTATGGGGTTCAGAGTCAATGCACATTATCATACAATTGAAAATAAGTTTGGAGCAAGAACCTACACTGCGGATGAAAGAACCATGAATCTTAAATGGGTATATCAAGGACTTGCCGGAAGTTCTTTTCATCAATTCATGGTAGGTGCATCTTTCTATGGAAATCAAACCAAAGAGGGGTTTAATGATAATATTTGGAATCTCAAAATGGGGAGAAAAGAATTAGTGCCGGGTGTGTTTTTTGAGTGGACAGAATCTAGTATTAAAAACCTTACCTTAGTTGGTGGCGTGCGCTATGATTATCACAATTTCTTTGGATCTATATTCACTCCAAGATTACATGGTAAATGGAGTATAGATAAAAAGAACGAAATTAGATTTGGAGCAGGCAGAGGACAAAGAACTGCAAATCCTTTTGCAGATTATCAGGGCATATTTAGTTCCGGACGAAGTGTAATATTGCCTGTCAATATCAATAACGGTTATTATGGTTTGCAGCAGGAAGTGTCTTGGAATTCAGGTGTTTCATACTCGCGCTCATTCAAGATGTTTTATAGACCTGCAACTATTGTTGCCGATTATTATTATACTTGGTTTGATGAGCAACTCCAAGTTGACAGAGAGACCGATGCTTCAGAGCTTAGGTTTTATAATATTGCTGCTTTCGGTCTGAAATCATTCTCCCATTCTGCAAGTATAGAGCTGGATTTTTCACCTGCCAAACGTACTGATATAAGGCTGGCATATCGTTTCATTGATTCACGAAGCGGATTTGTAGATTGTGTAACAAGGTTGAATCCTTTGATTTCGCCTCACCGAGCATTTGTGAATTTTGCGTATGAAACACGCAAAGGATGGAGTTATGATGCGACTGTGAATTGGCAAAGTCCGAAAAGGCTGCCTCAAGGTGCGAATCTCCCTAATGAACTGAGCAATTCTCCCACTTATAGCCCTGCTTATACCAGTGTAATGGCACAAATAACTAAGAAGTTCAGCAAGCAATTTGAAGCATATATTGGCGGAGAGAATTTGTTGAATATTGTTCAAAAAGATTTGATACGTCTTGCATCTGATCCCAACAGTCCATATTTTGACCCAACTTTAGTTTGGGGACCATCATTAGGAGCAACTTTCTATGTAGGATTTAGGTATTATGTTTGGTAGCCTTGCTGTCATTGTTTGGCAAACCAAGTTTTGTTTCTGTTTAGACAAGTGGAGTTATTTTGTACACTCATCAAATTTTAGTGTGTAAATACAGTCGAGTGCCCGTGAGTTTTCTGAGTACTTTTGTTCACTCAGAATAAATGGGCAATCTATTTCAACAATATTTTAAAGGAGATCGTTTTGTTTGGCTTGCTGTAATTGTCTTGTCTTTGACAGGGTTAATGGCTGTTTATTCTTCTACCGGCACCCTTGCTTTTGCAAAACAAGGAGGAAAGACTGAATACTATTTGTTTAAACATGGGGGTTTCCTTGTAGTTGGATTTGTTCTCATGTACTTTTTTCATCGGATTGACTTTCGGTATTTTTCACGTGTTGCGCAATGGTTAATTTGGTTGGCAATTATACTGTTGATTGTTACAATTTTTGCAGGGAATGATATCAACGAAGCGAAAAGAACATTGACAATTCCCGGATTAGGGATAAGTTTCCAAACATCTGATTTGGCTCGTTTAGCTTTGGTAATGTACATCGCACGTTATTTGTCAAAAAATCAGGAAAAATTAGATGAATGGAAACCCTTTTTCTGGTTAGTGGGAGTTATTGCTGCTACTTGTTTTTTAATCATGCCTGAAAACCTCTCTACTTCATTGGTGTTGTTTACAACAAGTCTAGTGTTGTTATTCATTGGTAATGTGAGATTAAAACATTTGTTGGTATTGGTGTCTTCTTTTTTGGTTCTCTTATCTATCGGAGCTATTTTCTTGTTGAATGCGCCCGATAGCATGTTGCCAGGGCGTGCTAAGACATGGAAAACCCGGTTGGAAAACTTCGCAGGTGGTGATGAGAAGGATGCTTATCAAACAGTTCAGGCAAAAATAGCAGTTGCTAACGGAGGCATTACAGGCAAAGGACCTGGCGGCAGTATTCAAAAAAACACGTTGCCTCATCCTTATTCAGATTTTATATATGCAATTATTTTAGAAGAATATGGGCTGCTGGGAGGAGCCATTATTGCCAGTCTTTATCTCTTGATATTTATTCGCTCTATAAGGATGGTTGTACGATCACCACGGGCGTTTGGTGCATTGTTGGCAGTCGGATTGAGTTTTACTTTGGTTTTTCAATCACTGATTCACATGGCAGTTGCTGTGGCACTGCTACCTGTAACAGGGTTGACTTTGCCTTTAGTGAGCATGGGAGGTACTTCACTCATCTTTACAAGCTTTGCTTTTGGCATTATATTAAGTGTGAGTCGAACTACGGAAGGTGA
Organism: Bacteroidia bacterium; assembly: GCA_023228875.1. Lineage (NCBI taxonomy): Bacteria > Pseudomonadati > Bacteroidota > Bacteroidia > Bacteroidia bacterium. The sequence continues at coordinate 196,296 of JALOAG010000004.1, forward strand.
TGACGAAACTGAAGAGAGCAGCGATTCACAACAAACCAATACGGTTTTACCGTCTTAAGCGGGGATTACCACAATGTGAAAACTCTCCATTATTGGATTTGCCAATAATTCTTTACATGCCTTTTCTGCTGATTTATAGGCTTCGTCTTTGTCGGATGCATTGATTTCAAAGGTGATAAATTTACCTACTCTCACATTGTTGATTTGAGTAAAACCAATGTTTTTTAATCCTGATGTAACTGCTTTGCCCTGTGGATCTAAAAGCTCTTTGTGGGGCATTATTTCTATATTGACGATAAATGAAGCCATGATTCTTTTATTTGGCTGCAAACTTAAATAAAACAGAACAAATCAGATAGTAAAAATATATTGGAGCAAAGGCAGCAAATCCTAATATGATAATTCCAACGATACAAGGGATTACAAAGACAAAAAGTTTGATGTAGAATTGCTTGTCTAATTTTTTGAATTTCAAAGCCAACATTGGCAATTCTGCAACCAGCATAAAAGCACTAAAGATGCTTAAGAAATAGAAAACATTTGGAGCGGAAACAACATCTGCAAAAAGAGGATATTGATTTGTCAAAAACACTAATCCAACCCAAAAGAATGTGTTCATTGGAGTAGGAACTCCGATAAAGGTATCGTGTTGTCGTTCATCAATATTAAATTTTGCAAGCCTCAATGCGGAAAAAAGTGGAATTAATGCTGCAGCAGCAAACATGAGCCAAGAGTCGCTTGCTCCAACATAGTAAGCAAGAAAACCGGGCACAACTCCGAATGTAACCATGTCGGCTAAAGAGTCTAATTGCTTACCAAGTTCTCCGGATACCTTTAATGCCCTTGCAACAAATCCATCAAAGAAGTCTAAAACTCCTGCAAGCATCACAAGCCAACAAGCCCAGATTACGGAATATCCTTTTAAAATGAAGAAAATAGCAATAAATCCGCATGCTAAGTTACCAAGCGTAAATAGATTTGGAATGTGTTTCTTTATTTCTTGAATCATTAGTTAAAAATAAATGCAACTCTAAATGCTCCAAATATACTACTCCATCTTTGATTAGGTCCGTAAATTTTTCTGCCTTTTTCCCTCCATGTAGTTGTTTTTTCGGATTGACCTATATAGCCACCTTCTGCTCCTATTAATATACCTTGAAACAAAAAGACAGATGCGCCCAATGTTGGTGTAAAACAAAATGCTGAACTTCTGTATTTGCTAGATTCTGTAACTACAAAACCTCCAAGTGTTGGTTTCGTGTTGTTTGGATATTCAAAAGTTAAATGTTTTTGGCTATATCCGAGTTTGAGCCCTAGGTCTAACCATAAAAGCCGTTTTTTAAAGAAACTTCGATATATTTTGAAGCTGAGGTTTGTGTTGAACCCGCCAAAACGAACACTTGAGCCTGTGTCAACGTCTCTTTGTTGTACTTGATCTTGTCCAATGTCAACACCCCAACTGGAGCCTTTGTTCTTTCTAAAACGAATTTTTTCAAAATAAATGGAATTAGTAATGATGGGTGTTGTAAAGTCCTTGAATAGTGGATTTGCACCTAATGCTGTGTTTAACTTATTGAGAGAAATACTTGAAATCAATGGTAAGAAGGAATAAGAACGATTGAACCCAAAGGAAGTGTAATATGCATTGTTACTTCTCGGTATTTTTCGAGTGTACACAGGTCCCGAGTCTGTATATGAAACCGGTAACTGAGACTTATTGTCTATGATTACATAATTGTATTTTGCAGGTGCGAAGTCAGTAGAATCAGTGGTTTTGATATCGCTGTTATAATCATAAGCATAAATCTTGTTTTTGGGCGTAATGTCTATCAGGTCATTAATTCTGTCTGAAAGCCTGTCGCGGTAATAAATACCATCTGTGTAAATAATAGCAATTGTCATTACCTTGCCTTTCATTTCTCCATTATTGAGTTCACTGATTCGTGTAGCAATAGGTCGAAAATTATACCAATCGCACTCATTCTCATCTGCATTTTGACCAATATGACATCTGCCAAACTGACCATAGAACTTGTCGTTGGGGTATTTTGCTAATAATTTTTTAAACTCTTGCAACATGTACTGCTCCCTGTAAATGTATTTCTGAATCATTTTTGAGTTGTCATAATGATTCCACACAATGTTGTCTTCTAAACATTGGATAATCTTTGCAAATTCAGTGTAATTACTATCAAGAAATATTTGATAGTCAGCTTTGTGCTGATGAAAATTGACAATGACTGAATCTATACTCTTGTAATATGAATAGTATTCTTTCTTGACAGAGTTCTGGTTGTCAGAAGAGAGTGTAGATAAGTATGCAGACAATGCTTTGATGGATTCTATGTTTACAATGATGTTATCAGGAGGTAGGGATTTGTTGGGAATGAGATAGTTAAGGTAATGGATACATACAGAATAATCACGAGTTACATCAATTCCTGTAATGATTATCTTTTGACTGTCCGGCAACGTTTTATTATAAAAGTAAAGTTGGTTGAAATAGTCGTAATGTGCTATATAAGACGACTTTTTGATAACGTCAAAAATGGCTGTATCGCCAGTCTGTACATAGGTGTTTAGAATCGTACCCCAAGTATAACCTAACTCTAAGATAAGGTGATTTACACCAAAATGCTTGTTGAGGTATTTAGTAAAGACTATCGAAATGTTGTTGTTGCTTTCTATATAGCGGTGATCCTCTCCTGTGAAGAATACGCGTTTATCTTTAAAACTGCTGTCAAAAAACTCAAATCCTTGTGCAATTTTATGAAGGTCATACGATATTTCATGTCCTTCTTCTGCGTATTGTCCATGTATATTTGGAGCAACAAAAGTGAATGTTGCGCTTAGTAACAGACGCAAAATGTTTGATTTAATCATGCGATTTAGTTCTTAACCCTACGGTTATTTTTTTGTTTTTATTTCAACATCAATGATGTCTTTGGTGTCTGCTTGAATAGGTTCTGAATCAACTGTTGCGCTGTCGATTGTTTCTTCGTCTTCAATCTGGTCTAATAACTCATCTTCGGATTCTTGAATGATTTTTTCATTATTCTGAATCTTTTCAACTTCTGTGTTGTCATTTGAATTTCCACTACATGCTGCCAATATGAGACTTGAAGAAAGTAAGATTAAAAAAGTCTTTTTCATTGTAAATTTGTTTGAAGTGCAAATGTAATCTTTAGTTTTACTTGTTAAATGCATTTGTGAAAAGCCTGCATGAAACTCCGCTTGTAAAGAAATTATAGCCGCTTATTGTTAAATTTTACCGATGGTTTTTATTTGCTTTGATGGGTCGTGGTTTTTTGGCTATCTTTGAAATGATGAAAACTGATATGGATATTTTAGTCAATCATAAATTAGCTCATGCACTTCTTGGTTCGCATGCTGTCTTCAATTACCTGACTGCAATCCAAAATCAGATTACTTTTGATCAAAAACGCGATGCCCTTAATAGCTTGTCAGCCTTTGCAAAATTTCAACGCAAGTTGATTTCTTTACCGGATTCGGAACAATGGTCTGTAAAAGAGGAGGTATTATTAATCAATGAATATTTTGCAATTGAAAAACTGCGTTTTGGCACTCAAATAGATTTTGCGTTAATCAACCAAGTGACTTCAAGACAAATGCCTAGTTTGGTTTGTGTTCCTTTTGTAGAACTGCTATTAGCAGCTGCAATGAAGTCTGATTCTAAACCCGTATTCTTTGAAATCACTTTTGTAGAAGAAGGAAGCGTGTTGCGTTGTTACATATCGGTAAACAAGGTGCTCAAACCAATTGATAAACAAGAGAGAAATACAGAACAAAAAAAGCGATTCGAACTTATTAAGGAAAAATTGTTGATGACAAACACCGCATTAAATGAAATAATAAATCGCAAACAAACACAATATACACTCATATTTACACACTAAACACCTACACTTATGCTAAGAACAATTATTATTGATGATGAACAAAATGTACGCGAAGTGCTCAATAAATTACTAATGGATTATTGTCCTGTGGTGAAAATAGAAGCACTGATAGGAGGCATTGAAGAAGGGACAAAGGCAATTAAGGAACTGAAGCCGGACTTGGTTTTTTTGGATATTGAATTTCCTGAGAAGTCAGGTTTTGAGTTAATAGAAGAATTAGGACATGAGGATTTTGATGTTATTTTTATCTCAGGGCACGAAGAATATGCGCTGAAAGCTTTTAAAACCGAAGCGGTTGACTATCTCTTAAAGCCTTTTAACGTGGAAGACCTTGAAACGGCTGTAAATAAAGTAATCGAAAAGCGTAGAAAAGCAGAAACAGTGCGCTATGCTGATGTGTTTATGCAGAAATGGACAGGGTCTCAGGAGCAATTGATTGCATTGACAAGTTCAGACGGGTTATTATTTGTTAAGGTAAAAGAAGTCATTTATTGTAAGGGTGATGGAGCTTACACCTATTTTTACTTGAAAGATCGCGACAGAATAACAGTTGCAAAGAATCTAAAGGAATTTGAGAATCTGTTAAAAGGCATGGGATTTTATCGAGTACACAAATCATATCTGATCAATCTCAATGAAATGAAGAAATATTTGCGCGGAGAAGGAGGTTATGTGGTTATGAGTAACGGTGACAATGTTGAAGTGTCTAAAAGAAAGAAAGAGGGTTTTCTGTCAAATCTTGCTAAAGTCTAAAGCGGTCAGGATATGAAGAGATTTATACTCATTGTAAATTTTCTTTGTTTGATCTTGTCGGTGAGTGCTCAACTCCCTACCATCAAATATCCTGATATAAAATTTCGCAATTACTCTATGGAGCACGGTTTGTCCATGTCTTCTGTATTGCAAATTACACAAACTAAGAATGGCTATTTATGGGTTGCTACCCCGGACAAACTCAATCAATTTGATGGATATGAATTTAAAGCTATAAGACATGTTTTTGGGAATACAAATACTCCTTCGGATAATTATATCACTGCTTTATATCCATTGCCTGACGGTAGTTTGTTGATTGGGACCAATAGCGGGTATGTAGATCGGTATTTCAATGAAACTAAGACTTTTGAACATTATAAGATTTGGAATACACCTGAAGAGGGTGTTGAAATCAGAGGGTTCTGTAGGCAAGATTCCCAAACAGTGTTTGCGTTTACAATGGGTGGTGGGATTATTAGTATTCATGTTCTTTCCGGTGAAATTAGCCGGATTAATTCAGATAATTCCTCTTTGGAATCTGACTTTGTACAAGCCATGTGTAAAGTGTCAGATGGGGTTTATGCTGTAGGAACTGACAAGGGTGTTTTTTTCTTAGAGTTGTCGAGCAACAATTTTACAAAAAAGGTTAGTTTACAAGGTCATTCAATCAGCAGTTTGGCTGTATATAAGGGGAAGCTCTATGCCGGAACAGCAGGAACCGGGTTGTTTGCAATTGATTTGCGCAGCTATCATGAGCAAGCTGTTCCTTTAGGCAATGAGGTTGAAGATGAATTCTCTAATATCAATGTTTTGCTGGCTGATTCAAAGGGTAATTTGTGGATAGGAACAACCTTTGATGGATTGGTCATTATTAACAGTGATGGCAGTCAGTATGTGATTCAAAGGGTCTTTACTGATAATTTTTCTTTGATAAATAATACCATCTATGGGATTTATGAAGACATGGGAGGCAATATTTGGTTGGGTACAATCAGCGGTATTTCAGCTTACATGCCTCTCAATCAGCAGTTCAAGTTTTATCGACCTAACCCTGAAAAACCTGGTACACTGAGTAAACAAATCTATCCAATTTACGAAGATAGACAACACCAAATATGGTTAGGAACACTTGAAGGGGGGGTGAATCGATTTGACCCTCAAACAGAAAAATTCACCGTTTTTAATAGAAGCAATACAAGTGGACTCACTTCCAATAGTATTAGAGCGATTTTCCAAGATTCAAGAATGAGGTATTGGATAGGGACAGGCGAAAAAGGACTGTTTGAGTTCTTTCCACAAGAAAAACGTTTTGTGCCTGCAACAGATGACAAAGGGGGACTGCTCAGCCATAGTCCGATTCGGTGTATTTATGAAGATAAACACGGATTGCTGTGGATTGGGACAACAGAAGGACTGGTGGGGTGGAATCCGCTCACCAAAGAAACCTACAAGGATTTTGAGTCATCTACGAGAGACTATCCTCCGCAGGTTGTTTATGATATCAAACCGGGTCGTGCAACGAATTTGGTATGGATTGCTTCTTTTGGACAGGGGCTGTTTGAATTTGATATTGAAAACAAAGTATTTGTCAGCGTGTATTCAACCGGCAAAAAAGGGTTTTCAAATATGAATAACAATGTGATGTCAATTAAAAAAATGGGTGCTGACACCTTGCTTTTAGGAACTTTTGGAGGCGGTATCAATATTTTTGATTTAAAAAGGAATGTTGTTACTTCCTTTTCTGAGGTGGATGGATTGCCAAATGATGCAGTGTATGGATTGTTGGTAGATAAAAATGGAAATTGGTGGGTGAGTTCCAATAAAGGTATCGCAAAAATTAATCCTGTCAAAAGAACAGTACAGAGTTTCAATAGACCTGAGCAAGTTCAAAGCCTTGAATTTAATGAAGCTTCATTTTTAGCCTCATCACAAGGACTGTTTTTATTTGGAGGAATAGAGGGTCTCAATGTTTTTGACCCTATGCAAATCAAACCCAATCCGTTAGCGCCTTTCATTAGTATTACTCAAATGAAGATTTTTGACAAAGTACTTAATACGTTGGGGGCTGAAGAAACCCAATTAGCGTATAATAAAAACTATGTTGGATTTGACTATGTTGGAATTGAGTTGTTAGATCCTGATAAGGTGCAATATAGGTACATGTTAGAAGGAGTTGATGAAAATTGGATTGATGCAGGCACCCGCAGGTTTGTTCAATATTCCGCTTTGCGTCCGGGTAAATATGTTTTTAAAGTCCGTGCAGTGAGTCAAGATGGAATATGGTCGCAACAGATTGCTTCTAAGTCTTTTGAAATACTACCCCCATTTTGGCTTACATGGTGGTTTATTACGCTGATTGCAATTGTATTGATTTTAGCATTGTATGGAAGCTATGTGGTGAGGGTGAATAAGTTGAAAAGCGAATTTCAAACAAAAGTTACAGAAGTTGAATTGAAAGCATTGCGCTCACAAATGAACCCGCATTTTATCTTTAACTCTATCAATAGTATTCAGTATTATATCCTCAACAAGAACCCTAAAGTTGCTTATTCATACCTTACAAAATTTTCAACTTTGATGCGAAAGATTTTGCAAAATTCCAGAGTGAATTATATCTCGCTTGAAGAAGAGTTGGAGTCATTGCAATTGTACATTGACCTTGAGAATATTCGTATTGAAGGAGAGTTGTTGTATAAAGTGGAGATAGATGAAAATGTAAGCCCCAAAACACTTTTAATTCCTTCTATGGTGCTTCAGCCTTTTGTAGAAAACTCAATAGTTCATGGGCTATTAAACAAAGAAGGAGAGAAAAGAATCACACTGAGGGTCAGAAAAGAAGTCTCACATATTTACTGTGAGATTGAGGATAACGGAATTGGAAGAGAAAAAGCAAAGGAATTGAATGCCGGAAGAACTAATAAACATGAATCAACCGCCATGAAAGCAACAATCGAGAGGTTGGAATTGCTCAATATGGGAACTAATAAAAAACTCACAATCAATATTATTGACCTGGTTGACGAAAAGAATGACCCTAAGGGTGTATTAGTTCAAGTATTTATTCCGTTTAAAAAAGGATAAACTCACGACATGCGCATACTAATATTGGATGATGAAAAAAAGAGTAGAGAGGTGCTAAAAGCACTCATTGAACTCTATTGTGAAGGAGTGGAACAGATTGAAACTTGCCAAGATATTTCAAGCGCAAAACTATTAATCGCTGAATTCAAGCCGGATCTTGCTTTTATGGATATCAGCCTTCGTGAAGGGGATTCATATCAATTGTTGAACGAGATGGGTGAATTTGATTTTGAGATAATCTTTATTACTGCCTTTGATGAAAACTCTGTCAGGGTCTTAAACTATTGTCATATTCCAACCTTAATGAAGCCCATTGATATTGAACAATTGGAAAAAGAAATGAGCAAAGTGCAAGACCTTTTACATAGCGGTTATTCTATGAGACACTATCAATTAGCAAGGCATTTGTTTAAAAAACCGGTTCAAATCTTGCCCATTTTTACTCAAAACCGCTGGGAACTTATTCAAGTGCCGGAAATTGAAGCAATGGAGTCGGAACCTGGTAAAACAATTTTGAAGATGAAAAATGCACCGGATATTCATACACCTGTTGTGCTTTCGGTGATAGAGAAGATAATAGAATGATATGGGTTAAAGCAGTGAATCATTGGGTTAAAACTTTTTCATTTATTTAATCCTTTTCAGGTGCATCTCGTCCATTTTTTGGCAAGAAAATTGACTCAGAGGACAACTAAATCAAAAACCTTATCATCTTTGCAATTATGAAATTAATACATTTTGGAGTGATAGCTTGTTTTGGCTTATTGTTACTTAACTCACCGCTTTCTGCTCAAACAAAATCCCCTTTCTCTTTTGAAGAATATGAACATAATTTTGGTGAAGTGTATGAGAATGGAGGCATGGTTAGCACTAAGTTTTATTTTAAAAATACCGGTGATCAGCCTTTGTTTATTAGCAATGTGAATGTTAGCTGCGGTTGTACAGAACCAAGTTATAGCAAAGACACACTTAAGCCCGGTGAAAAAAGTTATATCACTGCTCGTTTTGACCCTACGGGTCGTCCGGGTAGCTTTGACAAAGCTTTGACAGTTACGTTTAATAATAACCCCGGTTTTACTGCTCATTTGAAAATCAAAGGGATGGTGATTTCGGTTGGGCAACCGCAAAAAGGTAAATATGCTTTTCTGTATGGAAATACATCCTTGAGCAATACTACCTTTGACTTTGGAATTATCCAACAAGATAAAGAATATGTGGCTACAATCAGAATTTCCAATGATGGATATAACCGTGTTCAATTTTTGGGTTTCCAAAACCTGCCTTCCTACTTTAAGGTTTCATACCCGGATTTCCTCAATAGTGGCGATACCGGTGTAATTACATTGAAAACTACTAAAGCAGACTTGAAAGATTTTTGGGGTGAGTTTAGTTTTCGTTTGATAATGCTCTCTAATGATTATTTAATGAGCCAGAAAGTACTGTATGTAAAAGGGAAAACTGTTCAAGATTTTTCTCATTTAAGTAAGAAAGAGTTGGCGAATGCTCCGGTAATCAAAGCTGAAACTACTTCTTTGAAATTTGGAAAACTTAAATTAGGAGGTACGGTATCTAAGACTATCACCATTACCAATAAAGGAAAATCAAACCTCGAAATCAGGAATATTCATTACCCTTGTTATTGTTTTAAAGGGGAAATTGACAAAACTGTTATTCCTCCAGGAGAATCCGCTACACTTACCTTAACCTTTGATAGTATTGGTCAGCATGAAGGTAAACTAATCAGAGGGGTGATGATCTATTCTAATGACCCCAAAAACCCTGAATTTGGAGTTTATGGAGAGGTTGAAATTTATAAAGACTAATAGTGTTTTTATATATTTTCAGCAAAAGCCTCAACCAATCGATTGCCTGAATTTTTGAATGATTTATTTTTGTGAGTAATTCTATGAAACACAAGATATTATTTTTGTTTGGAGCTGCTTTCTTTGGCTTTGGTGGTGCGTGGTTGTTTAGTGTTGTTAATAAACCACAAGAGGATTTTTACAGTAAATTAACTGAAATAGAAAAACAACACCAATCCACCCCTGTTTCAATGCAAGGCGAAGGCAGATTGGCTGACATCCCTGATTTTGTACAAGCATCATCTATTAGCACCCCGTCTGTGGTGTTTATCAGGACTACATCAGAAGTGAGGACATCAAGCCCTTTCTGGTTTTTTGATTACGACCCATTTGGCAGTATTGGTCAAGTTTCCAGTTCAGGTTCGGGTGTGATTATGTCTAAAGATGGATATATTGCAACCAACCTTCATGTAGTAAAAGATGCAGTTAAGATTGAAGTAGTGTTAAACAATAAGAAGAAAGTTTATCCTGCAAAGTTGATAGGTTCTGACCCTTCTACTGATTTGGCTTTGATAAAAATTGATGTAAACGATTTGCCTGCAATCAAAACAGGAAATTCAGATAACTTGGCAATTGGTGAATGGGTGTTGGCAGTGGGTAATCCGTTCAATCTAACTTCTACTGTAACTGCCGGTATTGTGAGTGCAAAAGGAAGAAATATTAATATTGTACACAATCAGTTTCCAATTGAATCCTTCATCCAAACAGACGCAGCCATTAATCCGGGAAATTCAGGTGGAGCCTTAGTCAATACAAAAGGAGAATTGGTGGGAATCAATACAGCGATTATGTCTCAAACAGGCTCATACAGCGGATATGGTTTTGCTATTCCTGTAAATATTGTGGTGAAAACTGTCAAAGACCTAATTGAGTTTGGCGAAGTACAACGCGGGTTTACCGGTATGGATGTGGCAGATATTGATTATGAAACACAACAAAAATTAAAGATTTCTTTTGATAACGGTGTGTATGTTGCCAATGTGTTGGAGGATGGTCCTGCTTTTAAAGCCGGTATTCGTGCAGGTGATTTGATTGTGGGTATTCAAGACAGGGTGGTTGATACGAAATCCTCTTATGATGAATATTTGTCCTACCAAAGACCGGGAGATAAAATTAAAATCAGTTATAAAAGAGATGGCAAGGTAAAAGATGCTGTCCTTACGCTCATCAACAAACAAGGTAACACTGAGTTAATTAAGAAAACCTCTATCCGGTCGGATGCCTTAGGGGCAGATTTTTCTGTTGTAACAAAACTTGAAATGCAACGCTATGGAATTGATTATGGTGTTAAGGTAACAGAAGTGCGCTCAGGATTTATTAGAAGAATGGGACTTTCAGACGATTTTATCTTTGTGAAATTTAATGGCAAAGAATGTCGAGAGCCGGAAACAGTGATTAAGTGGTTGTCCAATGCAAGTGGTAGAATCCAAATTGAAGGGATTTCTGCCGATGGTCAACGCAAATACTATAACTTCTACGGATATTAAGTGTTTTTGTTTTAATCATAACAATTTTGATGTGTTTGAGATTTGAGTAAAAAATCACATGTCTTAAATTAGAATTGACACTCAGGTCTGATTTCAAAAAAGACCTTAAAAACCCTACTTTTGCACCTCAATTTTTACCATAATGTTTAGAACACACACTTGCGGAGAACTACGTATTTCTGATGTTGGAAAAGAAGTAACGCTGAGCGGCTGGGTTGCGATATCCAGAGATTTTGGAGCTTTGACTTTTGTAGATTTAAGAGATAGATATGGCATCACTCAGCTTGCATTTAATGAAGAAACAAACAAAGAGTTGTTGTTAGAGGCGCGCAAATTCGGGAGAGAATATGTAATTCAAGCCAAAGGCATTGTTACAGAACGCAGCAATAAGAATCTTCATATTCCAACCGGTGAAATTGAGATAGTGGTGCAATCCATTAAAGTGTTAAATGTGTCAAAGATTCCGCCTTTTACCATTGAAGAAAATACAGATGGAGGTGAAGATTTGCGAATGCAATATCGCTATCTGGATTTGCGTAGAGAGTCAGTACGCAAAAAATTGGAGATACGCCATCGAATGGCTCAATTTACTCGTGATTATTTGTCCAAAGCCGGTTTTCTTGAAGTGGAAACCCCTGTGTTGATAAAATCAACGCCTGAAGGAGCGCGTGATTTTGTGGTTCCGAGCAGAATGAATGAAGGTGAGTTCTATGCTTTGCCGCAATCACCGCAAACTTTCAAGCAATTGTTGATGGTTGCCGGTTTTGATAAGTATTTTCAAATTGTAAAATGTTTTAGAGATGAAGATTTAAGGGCAGACAGACAGCCGGAGTTTACACAAATAGATTGTGAAATGTCGTTTGTGGAGCGTGAAGATGTGTTGCAAACTTTTGAAGGTCTGATAAAGTTCCTTTTTAAAAATGAGAAAGGATTAGAAATTCCTGAAATTCCTCGCATGAGCTATGCCGATGCGATGAGAAACTATGGTTCAGATAAACCGGATTTGCGTTTTGAAATGAAGTTCCATTATTTAAACAAAGTTGCCAAAGGCAAAGGTTTTGGAATTTTTGACCAAGCCGAAAGTATTATTGCAATCTGTGCTAAAGGTGCGGCAAATTATACCCGTAAGCAAATCGATGAACTGACTGAATATGTTAAAAGACCGCAAGTCGGAGCAAAAGGACTGATTTGGTGCAGGTATGATGAAACAGGATTGAAGTCTTCGGTAGATAAGTTTTACACTGTGGAAGACCTACAGTCATGGGCTTCAATTTGTGGTGCAGAGCAAGGTGATTTAATTCTAATCATGAGCGGACAAACAGAATCAACTCAAAAACAAATGAATGAATTGCGTTTGCTGTTAGGTACGCAGTTAGGCTTAAGAGATAACTCGGTATATAAACCCTTATGGGTAATAGATTTCCCATTATTAGAATGGAATGAAGAAGCCCAACGATACTTTGCAATGCACCATCCTTTTACGTCTCCAAACCCTGAAGATATTCATAAATTGGATGCAAATCCCCGAGAAGTCAATGCCAATGCTTACGATTTGGTAATTAACGGAGTTGAAGTAGGAGGGGGTTCTGTTAGAATATTTGACAAGCAATTACAAGCTAAAATGTTTTCTATACTTGGGTTTACGCCTGTGGAAGCACAAAAGCAATTTGGATTTTTGATGAATGCATTTGAGTATGGAGCTCCCCCACATGCCGGCATTGCCTTTGGTTTTGACCGTTTATGCTCACTTTTTGGCGGTTCTGACTCTATCAGGGATTATATCGCTTTCCCTAAGAACAATAAGGGTAGAGATGTAATGATTGATGCTCCGTCCACTATTGCCCAAGAACAACTTGATGAATTGAATTTGGCGTTGCGGAATACTGATAACCTATAACGCTAAATATGACTGTGTCTATTCCTCAAAATCGTTAGAAGATAAATCTTCAAAATTCGCACTGCCATTATTGTGTAACATCTTTTGAAAGTTGCACCAACGACATTTTTTATCTCCACAACCTTTGTTAAATTCTTTTGCTTTGATGCCCTTATAAGCAAGGTTGATTTGTTGTTTGACTTTTTCAATATCTTCTTGGGTAATCTGCATTGTATAGTCTTGTATGTCATCTGCTTCTGCTTCTATGAACTCAATTTCTGCTGTGTCAATTTGCCATTTGTGTGTTGAACTCTCCACCAATATTTTATAAAAAACAAGTTGTCTCCAGTAATCGCCACCATGTTTTTTTTCAAATGAGGCATCCTCATTTGCATTTTCTTCTGGTGCTTTGAGTTTGTTTATACCATTAACAACACTGCCTGTTTTGTAATCAATCAAATGGGCTGAATTTCCGTTCAAGTCTAAACGGTCTGCGACTCCTCTAATTATTATTCCATCAAATTCAGCAGTGATATGAACCTCTGTCATAATGGTGGCAACTTGTTTGATGTATGATGCTTTTTTATTATAAAAATTAATGAGTTTTTCTTTCCCATATTCCTTCATAAACTCGAAACTTTCATCTGTAAATGCATCTCTTTGTTTTGCAATATTTTTTACAAACTCTTCGCATAAACGATTGCTATCCCAAAGTATATGTTTTTCATCTTTCTGATAGCTTTTAATCCATTCATCCAATGTGTCGTGAATTGCAGTACCAAAACCCATGTATTTGTTTTTGGCTGATGGTACTTTGAGAACTTTGTCGTAGTAGAAAGACACAGGACATTTCAAGTATTGATTGAGGTGAGAAACAGACATACGATATTGCTCCAAAAAGCGGTCTAACAAAGCATCTTCTACTATGGTTGAATGATTATCTTCGTGTTGGTAGAACTGCGAAGCAATAAACTCTAACCCAATGTTTTGTTCATTTTCAGACGAAAGAAGGTCTGATTGATTTTTGAGAACACAAGTGCCGGATGTTTCTAACTCAGATACGTATTCACTTGCTTTGTCTTTTTCGGTTGAGTAGCTGATTTGTATGCTCTTCTTTGCTCGGGTAACAGCAACAAAGAATAAACGTCTATTCTCTTCCTTCAATGCCGATTCTTCATTTGTGGAATTTGCATAAGGATTTTCGTATAGTAGCACCCTGCCTAATCCATAAGGAGATTTTTGGGATTGTGCTTTCCAAATTTTGTCAGTACATCGAATCATAAAAACATGGTCATATTCTAACCCCTTAGAAGAATGTGCGGTAGTAAAATTCACTCCTGTTGAGGTACCGTACATCCGTTGAATATTAATCCTGATTTTCAACTCTTTCATTAAGTTGAGGTCGTTAATTAATTCAGAGAGTCTTAAACTTGGGTTGCGTTCTACTTCATTTTGAACAAAATCAAAAAATGTTTTTAGCACTTGCATATCCCAATTTTTTTGTTCGGATGTAATTGCGTAAGATAAAATACCACCCTTGGCAATCATTTTTTCTATTAGCTCGGTTACAGTAAAGTTATGTGCTTGTTTAATCCAGTACTCTAAATTTTCGTGTACACGTTTTAATTTTGTATGAAAGTCGTTGGGTTCAAACAGTTGATTTTGCTGTGATTTCTTCGTTTGTTCTGCTAATTGTATCCTCCAATATCGCTCTTCCTTTTTTAGATTTGCATTAGCAATAGATAAGGCAAATTTTGCAATGTCAAGTGGTTCAAGGTTGAAGAAGTTAAAATGTAGTATTTCAAATAATAAATGCTCTCCGGTAAAAGCCTTTCTACTTTCTAAATTGACATAGTTAAGCAGAGTAAGTATATTAATTATGATAGGTTCGTTGAGAATATCTGCCGGTCGTACAGCATTAATAGGAATTTTCTTTGAGGATAAATAATTGGCTATCTCAATCGCTTGTGCGTGATTACGATAAATGACAGCAATTTTTTCAGGTGCAATTTTCTGCTCTTGAATCATGTTGACGATTTGATTTGCAACAACCAATATTTCTGATTGGTCATTTGTAAATTTCACAATGACAGGTGCATCTGCAATATCTTTATAATCTTTATGGCTTGCTATCAGCTCTTTTGTTAGCCCCTCCACTTTGTTCACTAATCGCTCGGAATTGTTTTCAATGAGTGCTTTTGATGCATCTAATATTTTCTGAGAAGAGCGATAATTCATATTTAACACTACTGTTTCAGGATTGTAAGTTTGTTCAAAATCTAACATTCTTCTGTAGTTAGCACCCTGAAAACTATAAATACTCTGGTCGTCATCACCTACAATAAAAACATTTGGATTTTCTTCAGCACCGGCTAAAAGACTTAGTATTTGAGCCTGCAACCCATTGTTGTCTTGAAACTCGTCTAATAAAAGGTAGAGATATCTTTCACGATATGATAAAAGCAAATTCGGATATTTTATAAATGCATCTCGCACCCAAATCAGCATGTCCGCAAAGTCAAATCGCTTTCTGTCTGCCATCTTTTGAAGAAATTTTCCATACAGATTAACAACCTCAATCAGGGTTTGTAATTGTTCTGTTACCTTGGTAATTGCTCCTTGTTTGAGATCGCCTGTTTTGAACTCTTTGTATTTTTTTTTGTAAATAAATTCTTCCATAGTTGGCATCTCGGAGATGTATTGATTTATACTGTCAATCAATGCTGATGCTTCCAAGCTTTGTTCTTTTATCGTCTTAAATATTTCAGATAATTGTTTGGTCTGATTATAGTACTCCCTACTTTTCTTAAGGCGAGAAGAAGCGGGCAACTCATCAAGTATTTCTCTGAGGAGTTGAATTTGTTCTAATTCTGAAATAGGTTGAAGTTCGTTACTGCTAAAAAGACTGTCATTTTCACGTATCACTTCTGCACCAAAAGAGTGAAATGTGTGGACGCTCACATTGTATGCATCGTTGCCAATCATTTCAATGAGCCTTTGTTGAATGGCTCGCGCGCCTGCATCTGTGTATGTTAGACATAAAATACTATGTGAACCAACATCTGTTTGAGTCAGAATATTGGCAATACGGGCAGAAAGTATCTGTGTCTTTCCTGTGCCGGGACCTGCAACCACCATCACAGGACCATCAATCAGTTCCACTGCCTTTCTTTGATTTAGGTTTAGTGCTTCAATTATTTTCTTTAAATCTTCCATAAATAAAAATGGCTTTAAGGATTTAGCCGTGTAGTTTGTAAAACTATGGAAAGATTTGTAAGGACTCCGTATGTAGTTACCTAAAAAATTTTCCACAATATTTCAAAATATAAGTTACTTTTGCTCTTTCTTAACCATTAGGTCAAAGCCTAACACAAAAATAAATTTATGGATCCTGATCCTTCTCCTTTAAGTACATTGCTCGTGACAGATATGCCTTTTGTACACGAGCCTATCTCAATCTCACTTTTATTATTAACTGCCTTTTTAGTCTTTCTAAATGGCTTTTTTGTTGCAGCTGAATTTGCAATTGTCAAAGTGCGTTCTTCTCAAATTCAGATTCACTCAAAGTCTAACAAACGAATTGCAAATGTTGCCAAATCAATTGTTAAGCACCTGGATTCTTATCTGGCTGCAACACAATTAGGGGTAACTTTAGCAAGTCTGGGTTTAGGATGGGTGGGAGAGAGTGCATTAACACCGGTTATTCTTGAAATTTTTGAATTATTTAATTTGAATAACCCGGAATGGGCAGCAATTGCACACAAAGCATCTTTCCCTGTTGCCTTTATTCTCATTACCATCATGCACATTGTCTTTGGGGAATTAGCTCCCAAATCCATTGCAATTCGTAAACCCACCTCTACTACTTTCTTTGTAGCATTGCCTTTACAAGTGTTCTATTTTACCTTTAAACCTGTAATATGGTTTATGAATGGTTTTGCGAATCTTATGCTTAAAGCTATTGGAATTAATATAGTGCAAGGGATTCACGATGTACATTCAGAAGAAGAATTAAAGATGATTATTTCTGAAAGTCAGGAAGGAGGTGCAATTGAGGAAACTGAAAGAAATCTGATTCAAAATGTTTTTAAATTTGATGACAGAACAGTTGCGCAAATACAAACCCAAAGAAAAAATGTTTCTGCAATCAGCATTGATTCAACTGTGAAAGAAGCACTTGAATATGCTACGAAAGAAGGCTATTCTCGTTTCCCTGTTTATGAAGAGGATTTAGATGATATCAAAGGTGTTCTTTATACAAAAGACTTGGTAAAACATGTATTAAGCAAGCCTGAGTCAATTAAAATCATTGATATAGTTCGCGAGCCGGATTTTGTTTCGGAAAGTACAAAAATCAAGAACTTGCTTAAAACCTTTCAACAGAAGAGAGTGCAGATGGCAATCGTTACCAATGAAGTTGGAGAATTGACCGGTATTGTTACAATGGAGGATATATTAGAAGAGTTGGTTGGAGAGATACAAGATGAGTATGATAATGAAGATCCGATTGTGATTAAAATAGGTGAGGGTGCTTTTGTGGTGAGTGCGCATTACAGCATTCCTGATATTAATAACAACCTGCCTGTGCAATTTGAAGAAAGTGAAGATTACGACACTTTAGCCGGTTATATTGCTGAACAGTATCCTGACCTTGAGATTAAACAGGGCGATATACTGAAATTAGGTGTGTATAATGCCAAAGTGCTCAAAATGTATCGTAATTCTGTAGAAAAGGTTAAACTCAATATTGATATTGCCCCAAAGGCTGAAGACAATTCTTAACCGATTGGAAATATTATCTTTCCGATATATATCCGTATTTATCCCAAACCTTTCAGATGCACTTTGAAATTATTACTTTTGCCGTAATCTTACATGAAAACTAAAATCATAATTGCGATATCGGTTGTTGCTATTGTTGTGTTATGGATGATAGCAGGCAAGAAAAAGAGTGCTGCTGTTAAGGTTACAACCGAACAAGCCGAAAAGCGCGATATTGTTGAGAGTGTGGCTGCTTCAGGCAGAATTTATCCCGAAGTAGAAGTAAAAATCAGTTCAGATGTTTCGGGTGAAATTATTGAACTCCTTGTTGCAGAAGGAGATACCGTCAAGCAAGGTCAATTATTATGTAGAATTAACCCTGAATTATATGAATCTGCAATGGAGCAAATGAGAGCGACTTTGAATAATGCCAAAGCAGGGTTAGCTACCTACGAAGCCCAAGTGTCGAGAGCTAAAGCAAGTTTCAAACAACAAGAAGCAAATTTTAAGAGACAACAAAAGTTATTTGAAGAAAAGGTGATTTCTGCATCAGAATTTGAATCAGCAGAGGCTGCTTACACTATGGCAAAGGCTGAATATGAAACTGCGGATAAAAATGTGCTCGCAGCTAAATTTACGGTGGAAAGCACTGCAGCCCGATTAGAGGAGTCTCAACGCAATTATGGTAGAACCAGCATTTATTCTCCAATCAATGGAATTGTTACATCGCTTTCGGTTGAAAAAGGTGAAAGGGTTGTAGGTACAAGCCAAATGGCGGGTACAGAAATGATGAGAATTTCACAATTTGACTTTGTTGAAGTCAGAGTGGATGTTAATGAAAATGATATTATTCGCATTAAGAAAGGTGATTCATCTGTGGTAGAAGTGGATGCTTACAAAGGACAGAAATTTAAAGGTGTGGTTAGCCAAGTAGCTCGCTCAATGAAATCAACTGCTGGAGTGAGTGATAACAACCAAGCTGTTAACTACGAAGTTAGGGTGAGAATCTTGCCTGAATCTTATCAAACTTTGATTGCCGATGGAAACAACCTTCCTTTCTTGCCCGGTATGACTGCTTCGGTGGATATTGTTACAAAAGTGAAAAAGGATGTGCTGAGTGTTCCTGTGTCGTCTGTTACAATGCGCAATGCTGATGAATTTGGCAAGGACTCAATAGCCGCTTCTCCTATTACCAATAAAGCAGATAGGGTGGAGGCTGTGTTCATTGAAAAGGCAGGAAAAGTTTTTGTAACACGTGTTACTACCGGAATACAAGATGGCAATTATATTCAGATCCTAACAGGAGTAAAGGAAGGAGATAAAGTGGTTACAGGACCTTATGGCGTTTTGTCAAATATTTTGCAAAATGACATGCAGGTTGAGGTAGCTGCCAAAGGAGAAGTGTTTAAGCTCAAGTAGTTCTTCGCCCTAACTCTATTACATCTGCTTTGGTTATCTTACCTTCATTGATTTCTATCCTTACCATCGTTCTAAAAATATGAAACCCGTGTCTGCCACACGCACCGGGGTTGATATGTAATACTTGAAGTTCTTTGTCCTGAATTATTTTTAAAATGTGAGAATGTCCGCAGATAAACAGATGTGGATGATGAAGTTTGAGTTTATCTATTATTCCCATACTGTATCTGCCCGGGTATCCTCCGATATGTGTCATAAATATTTTGACACCATCACAGACAAAAACAGTCTCTTCTTTTAATACTGTTCGGAGCTTTCCACCGTCAATATTGCCATATACACCTCGGATGATTTTTCCGGTTTTTTCCAATTGTTCAAATACTTCCATTGAGCCCCAGTCACCTGCATGCCATACCTCATCCGCTTGTTCAATATATTTAAGTACATCGTTTTCAAGCAGTCCATGTGAGTCGGAAAGGATGAGAATTTTTTTCATTTATAGTTTTACAAATATTACAATCAGTTGCACAAAAGAAAAAGAGGTTGCTCAAATGAACAACCTCTCATATTTTCAATGGAAAATTGAATCGGATTATGCAGTTTGAGAATTGATTTTGTCTAAGACAGCCATTACTTCTCTAACGTGTGTAGCAGACTCATTTAAAAGTGCTTGTTCTTCTGCATTCAGCTTTAATTCAATGATTTTTTCAATACCTTTTTTGCCTAACACAACCGGGACTCCAAGGTAAATATTGTTCATTCCGTATTCGCCTTCTAACCATGCACATACAGGGAAAATTCTTTTTTGATCTTTTACAATAGCCTCAACCATTTGAGCAGCTGATGCACCCGGAGCATACCATGCAGAAGTTCCAAGAAGATTTACTATCTCTCCGCCACCTTTTTTAGTTCTATCAATAATAGCATCTAATTTATCTTTGGCAATCAGTTCTGTAATAGGAATACCGGCTACAGTAGTATATCTGGGAAGTGGAACCATGGTATCTCCGTGTCCTCCCAATAAAAGAGCTTGTATGTCTTTTGGGGAACAATTCAATTCAGAAGCAATAAATGCTCTGTATCTTGCAGTGTCTAACACGCCTGCCATACCGAAAACTTCGTTAGCGGGTTTTTTTGCAGTTAGATATGCACAGTAAGTCATAACATCCAAAGGATTTGAAACGATGATGATTTTTGCATTTGGAGAATACTTAATGACATTCTCAGTAACGGATTTAACAATTCCTGCATTAGTAGAAATAAGGTCGTCACGAGTCATGCCGGGTTTGCGTGGAAGCCCGGATGTGATAACCACTACTTCTGAGTTTGCTGTTTTTGAATAGTCATTTGTAGAACCGGTTACTCTGGTGTCATACAAATTCACTGGAGCACATTCCCAAATATCTAATGCTTTACCTTCTGCAAAATTTTCTTTGATGTCTAATAAGACGACTTCGTTTACAATGTCTTTTTGAGCGAGTACGTCAGCACATGTAGCACCTACATTTCCTGCTCCGATTACACTTACTTTCATAATAATATTATATTGAGATTTTGATTAAAATTGATTGGTCGCAAAGATAGTTTTTAATGTATTGTCATAGTATATTTCTTGATGAATAATGATGATTTTTCATTTTAAAAAATCATCTCAATCAGTTCATCTGTTTTGGATAAAGTTTCAATGCGCAGCGTGCTTCCATTTTTGTCTTGGAGTTTTGTAAATTCAGAAATTAATATTCGTTGTAAACCCAATTTTTCTGCTTCAGTGATTCTTTGTTCAATTCTAAATGCAGGTCGGATTTCACCACTTAAACCGACTTCGCCCGCAAAAGCAGTTGTTTTTTGAATAGGAATATTTTGATAAGAGGAAATTAAGGCTGCTGCTACAGCCAAATCTAATCCCGGATCATTGGGTTTGAATCCTCCGGCAATGTTTACAAATACATCTTTGCCTGTAAATAAAAATCCGCTCCTTTTTTCCAATACCGCAAGCAACATATTGAGTCTTTTCGTGTCAAACCCTGTGCTGTTTCTCTGGGGTGTTCCATAAACTGCGGGACTTACCAATGCTTGAATTTCTATTAATATCGGAGTGTTGCCTTCCATGCCTGCAGAAATAGCAACACCACTCAAATTGTCTGTGCTGTCCGAAATCAAGATGTCAGAAGGGTTGAGCACTGCTTGTAAGCCTCCTGCCAGCATCTCAAACAACCCAATTTCATTGGTTGAGCCAAAACGGTTCTTGAGTGTTCGGAGTGTTCTGTATTGGTAGTTTTTTTCACCTTCAAATTGTAAGACGACATCTGCCATGTGTTCTAAGACTTTAGGTCCGGCTAACATGCCATCTTTATTGATATGCCCCACAATAAAAATCGGAATACCGGTTTGTTTTGCATATCGGATTAACATTGCAGTGCATTCTTTTACTTGAGACACTGTTCCCGGTGCGGATTCTAATAACTCTGATTCCATTGTTTGAATGGAGTCAATAACAATTATTTCGGGTTGAATTTGTTTGGAAATAGTAATGATGGATTCAATGCGCGTCTCGGGCAGCATATAACATTCGTTATTTCTGATTCCAATTCTTTTGGCTCGCATGTTTACTTGTGTTTTACTCTCTTCACCCGAAACGTAGAGACATTTATATGAACTGTGTAACATGGTTTGTAATAACAAGGTGGACTTCCCGATTCCGGGTTCTCCGCCAAGTAAAACTACAGAGCCACTCACTACACCACCTCCTAAAACACGGTTTAACTCTGTATCGCTGAGGAACAACCTGTTTTCAACCGATTCGAAGTTGTCCGAAATGAGTTCAGGAAGTGTATCGTTCTTATGAACTCGTGCATGATTTGTTTGTTTGGTAGTAATGGTTTCTTCTGTATATGTGTTCCATTCACCGCATGAAGGACATTTCCCTACCCATTTTGGTGATTCATTTCCGCAACTGCTGCAAAAAAACACACTCTTTGTCTTTGCCATATTGTTTGTCTCAATCCGTTTGTGCGGTCAAAAGTAGTGTATGTAAGTGGATTTGGTACATTCGTAAAAGAGAAAGTAAAGTAAAAATAGTTGTGAAAAGGGTTTGTTTAGTTGAGGAATATAGAGGTAAACAAACTTTTTCTTTAGATAAAGTCAGTATGATAAATCCAATAATTTTCTATTTTTGCGCCCTTACAAGAATAAAAAGATTAAAATCTAAGTAGCATGAAAAAAGCATTTTTCCTGATTTTGGTTGGAGCATTAATGTTTGCACAACCTTTAAAGACTTTCGCAGAAGAAACAAATACAACAACTGAGCAAACAGATTCTACGGATGAAACTACAGCTCAAACTGATTCTGCACAAGCACCAGAAACTGTAATTGAAAATGAAACTGTTCAACCTGAAGAAGAGAAGAGCGGAAATCAGTTCATTAAAGAGAAGTTTATAGAAGGAGACCCTTTCTATATGAGTTTGGTGTTGTTCTGTCTTATCTTCGGTATGGCAGTGGCAATTGAAAGAATTATTGTTCTTTTCCTTTCTTCTATCAATACCAAAAAATTTGTTGAAGAAATTGAAACTATCCTTATTAATCAAGGTGCAGAAGCAGCTAAAGAAAAATGCAGAAATACAAGAGGTCCTATTGCAAGTATCTTCTATCAAGGTGTGGATAGGATTGATGAAGGGATTGAGAATGTTGAGAAAGCAGTTGTTTCTTACGGCTCAGTAAAAGTAGGTGAGTTAGAAAGAGGTTTGACTTGGCTTGCTTTATTTATCGCACTTGCCCCCATGCTTGGTTTCTTGGGTACAGTTGTGGGTATGATTCTAGCATTTGATGATATCGAGAGAGAAGGGGATATGTCTCCTGCATTGGTAGCACGCGGTATTAAAGTTGCTTTGTTAACTACTGTTGCCGGTCTTATTGTTGCAATTATCTTACAGATTTTTTATAATATCATTATGTCTAAAATTGAGACAATCAGCAATGAAATGGAAGATGCGTCAATTTCATTAGTTGATATTCTTATCAAGAATAAACTTGCTAAATAAAATTGCACGTGATGAAAATAAATTTGATTAAAAATATCTTCATGGGCGCGGTAGTAGTACTAACATTAGTATTTATTATCATGCTTGCTTCTGAAGATAGTGATGTTGTTGCAAATACAAAAGAATCTGCTGCTGTGTCTTTTGGATTGACATTCGCTTATATCCTAAGTGGAATTTCCATTTTGACCGTAATCTTTATGGCTGGCAGAGGATTAATCAATAAACCAAAATCCAGTGTCTATATGGGTATCGGATTGGGAGTTTTATTGGTGTTATTTGCTATTTTTTATGCAATTGATCCGGGTGAAGTTACCAAAACATATATCAAAGCCGGTGTGGAGACCGCAAGCGGCTCTAAAACTATCGGTGGTGCATTAAAAGCTACTTATGCACTGGTAATTATCTCTGTCTTACTTTCAGTTGTGTTATCAGTAAAAGACGTTTTCAATAAGAAATAAATGAGTAAAAAAGAACTTCCGGAAATTAATGCTGCATCCATGGCAGACATGGCGTTCTTGTTGCTGGTATTCTTTCTGTTTACCACTACCATTGATTCTGATAAAGGGCTGCAGATTCTTTTGCCTCCTAAAGTTGAAAATGAACAAGCAGTTGCGCACCCCAAAAAGCGTAATGTGTTGAATGTATTAGTCAATGGAAGAGACCAATTGTTAGTTCGCGGAGAGGTTATAGAATTAAAGGACTTGACTGAATTGGTGAAAAGACATGTTGGAAACTTTGGTGCAGACCCTAATTTTAGTGAAAACCCCAAAAAGGCTATTATCTCAATCAAGAATGATAGAGGTACTTCCTATGAAATGTATATCAAAGTTCAAAATGAACTCAAGAGAGGATATAATGAACTGAGAAATGAAGAAGCAATGGCAGTATATGGACGCGCATACAGTGATTTGAATGAAGCACAACAAGAGTCTATTTCAAAGAAATTCCCTCAAAAGATTTCAGAAGCAGAACCCGAAAATGTGTTTGGTGAGGAGTAAACAATGCAGTGAGTTATAATGTAGATTAATTATGTCAAAATTTAGAAAAGACGATAGCAAAGGAACCCCAAAGATTAGCACAGCTTCATTGCCTGATATTGTTTTCATGCTCCTATTCTTCTTTATGACTGCAACTAAAATGAAGGATGCAGATTTAAAAGTTAAAATAGCTACCCCAACTGCAACAGAAGTTGTGAAATTAGAAGATAAAACACTTACCAGCTTTATTTACATTGGTGTTCCTAATCCACGCTTTGCCGAATTGTATGGAACTTCTCCTCGTATCCAATTGAATGATGCAATCATTAAGGATGTAAAAGAAATTCCTGCTTGGATTGAGATGAGGAGAACAATGCAACCTGAGTATAACAGAAGTAAAATTATTATCTCTCTAAAGGCTGATAGGGATGTGAAGATGGGAATTATTACGGATGTTAAACAACAACTCAGAGAAGCAAATGCACTCAAATTGAATTATTCTACCCACCAAGGTCATATTGATTATTCAGGTAGATAAT
Source organism: Bacteroidia bacterium (assembly GCA_023228875.1). Taxonomy (NCBI): domain Bacteria; kingdom Pseudomonadati; phylum Bacteroidota; class Bacteroidia; species Bacteroidia bacterium. Next base: position 221,012 of record JALOAG010000004.1, read on the forward strand.
TTTTAACAGATTATATCTTGAAAACCGCTTCATACTTGGAGCGGTTTTTTTTGCTTTTACATTAAGTTTTTTAGCCAACTTATATACCGAGCATTTTAATACCATCTTGTGCCTCAAAGAGCCAATTAATAGAAGTATTGAATACTCTTGGATCTGATATAGAGCATGAATAAAAAAAGGCTGTCCGTTTTGGACAGCCTTTTTGCAATAGACTGATTGTGTGAAATTTTAATTGATGATAGGGAGCGTAGAGTAGTCTCTTGCGTATTCCATCATTTGATCAAAGAAAGATTCAGGATATTCTAACTTGACATCAATAATTTTATCGCCTTGCATTACAGGAACAAGCTTAGGTTGGATAAATCCTTTGTACGGTTTTAGATTCAAGGTCGCATATCTTTCTAAAACTTCTTTGTGTAACTCTTGGTTGACTTTGACACCGTATGTTTCTACAAGGTTTTTACCTGCTACATAATCGCCCTCAGACTTAATGCGCTGAATTTCTCTCAAAAGTTGTCCGAATAATTCTCTGAGCTTGTTGTAGTCATTAATATGTACATAGGTTTTGCCATTGACTTTCACCATTTCAACCACATTGTCTGCTTTCCCTTTTTCATAACACCAATAGGCAACCAATGCTCTGTTTCTCATGTGTGCTTCTTCAATGTCATCACCCAATTTTAACCTTGTCAATTGTGTCATCAAGCCGTTCATCATATAGTTGTCATATTCGGCTTTGCCCACTTCAATACTTTCCATTACCCCGATTTCAACAAGTTTAGGATCTATGGCATAATACAAACCAACCAAATCTGCTCTGGCTTCTTCTAATGTTGAAGCGTAGTTTTTGAGCGTTTTGTCAGGAGTTGCAACTCCTTTGTTAATTTGACCTGATGCGTGTCCTATACATTCGTGCATATCGGTATGTAAGTCACTTGCAAGATTGCCCCATTTTTTCATCCTTGCCAATTTGGCTGTGTCATCTACAAACTCTTCTAAGAAGCCACTGCTTGCGCTGCTGCTGTTGTAAGCCGAAATGATATTTCCTAACGAAACGGATTTGGAGCCATAGTCCTTGCGCAACCAATCAGAGTTGGGCAGGTTGATACCAATAGGTGTGCTGGGTGCTGCATCTCCTGACTCAACAATAGTGGTAATTACTTTTGCACTGATTCCTTTTACTTCTTTTTTCTTGTGTTCGGGCATTAATGGAGAATTGTCCTCAAACCATTGTGCTTGGTCTGAAATTGCTTTGATTCTTTTTGTTGACTCAAAGTCTCTGAGGGAAAGAACTGACTCAAAACTTCCTTTTTTTCCGATTGCATCGCCATACACTTCTATAAAACCTGTTGTGAAGTCAATCACACTTTCTGTGTTTGCTGTCCACTGAATACTGTATTCATCCCAAAGTTTTAAGTCTCCGGTCTTGTAGTATTCAACCAATAGCTCTAATGCTTTTTTCTGATGTTCATTTTCGGAAAGTGGAATAGCTTTTTCAATCCAATAAATCATCTTGTCAATCGCTGCACCATACATGCTACCGGATTTCCAAACTTTTTCTACAATCTTTCCATTCTCTTTTGTGGTTTTACTGTTCAAACCCCATTCAGGGTCTTTGCCGGTATGAGGGAATTTAGCATAAAACTGTTCTACTTCTTTTTCGGTAACACCTTCATAAAAGTTATTGGCTGACTCTGTTACATGGTCAACATTCTCTTTCAGGTTCACCATTTTAGGCAAAAAAGAAGGGTCAAACATCAATTGATTGAGGAAACTGAGTAAATCATCCACGCTTTGCCCTTCTTGAAGTGGTAAAGTCTTAGCATCTACTTTCTTTACCATATCTGCAAAGGCTTCAAAAGAAAATGCAGGAGCAAATTTGTCATTTGAATAGTGGTGATAAATACCATTGCTAAACCAAACCTGTCCGGCATAAGTTCTAAAGTCTTCCCAATCCTTGCCTGATTTTTCAATGTTGGGGCTCGCCCAAATGGCTTCTATCGTTTTTCTGACTAAAAGGTTGTATTTCCCGCGTTGATCATAAATAATATCTCTGCCATACAACGCTGCTTGGTATAGATAATATGCAAACTCCTTTTGTTGTAAAGTAAGGTTCTCCCATCCCGGTACTTGATAACGAAGTAATTGTAAGTCTGCAAAGGACTCAGCATTGACTTTAAAAGTGCTGTCTTGTGTTGAAATTTCTGTTTTTTCTTCCATTTTATTTTCTGTTTTGTTTCCTGAGCAACCGGACATTATACCTAATCCCATTAATGAACCCGAAAGTAAGAGTAAACCGGTTTTAGTAGTTTTTTTCATAGCTGTAATTTTTTTGTAGCATGCAAAACTAATTAATATGAATTTTAAACAAAGAGAAGTTTTATTTAATAGAGTTTTCTGACTATGAATGGATGTCAAATGTTAGAATAATTATAAGACCACAGCAGTTTGCTAATCTTTTTTTAGGGAGTCGGACTTAGGAGAGCTTGTGCAAAGGCTGCTGATATTGATGGCTGGCGTTCTTGTCCACACTATCTGAAAAGCAGTAAAAGGTTGGGTTTTAACGGTTATTGTCTAAGTGATTTTTTTTATTTTATGTGTTGTGTCACAACGACAAACTCAGAGTATGTGAGCATAGTGTTTTTAATTTGAAATCACTTTGAATTATCTTTTTATTCATTCTTCGCTTCTTCCACCCAACCTTGTTGTCCAATCCGATTTGTTTTTATTTTGATAATTGTTATTTTCAATTTAGGGTAGCTGTTTTATTTATTAGGAAGTTTTTCAATGCGCAATATACGGGGTGTTGTTTTGTCTTATTTGTGTAAAATTGCATGAATTTAAAGCAATGTTGAAGGACTTTTTAATCAAACAATTTATCGGATGCAATGGTGAGTGGTGCATTGATTCGCGAATATAAAACAACAGACAGGGAGGAACTTGTACGCTTGCTGTGCTTAAATATACCAACCTTTTTTGCTCCTGCCGAACAACAGGATTTTGAACAATATCTTGATTTGAAAAGTGAAATGTATTTTGTGTTCGAATATGTCGGTAAGATTGTTGGCTGTGGCGGAATTAACTTTGTACAAGAACGTACTATCGGTAAAATAAGCTGGGATGTCTTTCATCCTGATTATCAAAATATGTCATTGGGAACTATGTTGTTGCAACATAGAATCAATATCTTAAAGTCAATACCAAGTATCAGGCAAATAACAGTCAGAACTTCGCAACTTGCTTTTGGTTTTTATCAAAAAAAGGGTTTTCGACTGGTTGAGGTTGTGAAAGATTACTGGGCTGAGGGTTTTGACCTGTATTCCATGGAATATGCATCCTGAAATTCTTTAGTAATCAAAAAGCAGCATTGTGTAGGAATCGATAATACACCGGATTCTGCTGTGCATTTTTAAAGAGGGGGGTTTTCGATTAAGCTGTTGTTATTAGCTAATAAAGTTGGAAGAATTCCCACTCATTTACTCTTTCTTTGAAGTGTTAATTCAATCAATATTTTATGAACCTACATACCTCAATTACCCGCATTGTTTTATCCTTCTTGTTGCTCGCTCCTGTTTGGACGTTTGCTCAAGAACGCATCATTCCCAATGACAAGATCCCCTCAGCTATTCAACAATATGTAAAATCACATTTTCCCTCACATACCATTGTGTTGGCTGAACTGGAAGTTGAAGGTGTGTCTAAAGAGTATGAGGTAAAACTCAATGATAAAACGGAATTGAAGTTTGACAAAAAATTTAAGGTGTTCAAAATTGATGGAACAGTTGCATTGCCGGAGAGTGTGATTCCTGAAGCGATTCGACAATATGTGAAAAAGCATTATCCAAACAATTTCATTACAGACTGGGAAAAGGAATGGAAACATCAGGAAGTAAAACTGGATAATGGCATTGAAATAGAATTTACGTTGAAAGGCAATTTTATCAGAATTGATTATTAATAATTTTACTATGAAATACACAAAACAATGGATTTTTGCTCTTGCGATTGCAGGGCTTCCAATTTTGAGCGGATGCGAAAAAGAAACAGTGCTTTCTGATTCTAAAGTGCCGGAGGAAATCGCCACTTATACCTCAACCCATTTTACAACACATAAAATTTTGCAAGTGGTGAAAGATATAGATGGATTTACCAAAACTTATGATGTAGTGCTGGATGGGGGTGTGAACCTTGAGTTTAATCGCAAGAAAGAAATTATTGAGATTGACGGAAATGCTAAATTGCCTGATAGTGTAATTCCTGAGAAGATTAGAACCTATGTTGCAGCTAATTACCCCTCAAATGTAATTACTGATTGGCAACTTGAAGGGAAAAATCAACAAGTAGGCTTGGACTCTGATTTGGACTTGGAGTTCAGCATGAACGGTGATTTTCTGAGAATTGACAATTAAGACGACTACGTAAACCCATGTAACTATTGCACGAAAAGATTTTCTGCAAATTTTTGACTAATGGTTGAGCGGTTTTGATTCACTTCAATTTCCACCGAACCGTCAAACTCATAATGTTTCAATATTTTAATTTTACAATGTAGTCCTAACCCAATTTTCATTGCGTGTTGTAAGAAAGGCGCGCTGTTATCTTTTACGCCAATCAAAGTGCAAACTTCATGCGCAGGAACTTGATTCAGTGTTCTACGTTTCATCAATTTTATTTCTGCCTTTGTATTTGGAATGGGATCTCCGTGCGGGTCCACTTCCGGGTATTCTAAGAACCAATCTAACTGTTCTACTAATTTTTTCGACTTTATATGTTCTAATTGTTCTGCCACTTCATGAATCTCATCCCAACTGAATTTTAGTTTTTCAAATAAAAAGGTTTCCCAAAGTCTGTGTTTGCGAATTACTTCAATTGCGAACTCTTTTCCTGAACGGGTCAATGTGATTTTGCCATATTTCTCATACATCACCAATTGCTTCTCTTTTAGCTTTTTTAGCATGTCATTAACAGTGGCAGGCGTTACCTCTAAATATGCTGCCAATTCATTGGTGCCGGCATCTTGTTTTTCTTCTATTTCATGGGTGATATGAAAAAGTGCTTTTAAGTAGTTCTCTTCTGTTTGGGATAGCATACTGCAAATGTAAAAAGATTTGTCAAAATATATTTGTTAGACAAGTCAAACAAAATTAGTTTTGCAAGCGAAAATTTAAACAATGAAAAAAATATTATTCATCTGTACTCTGGTGTTCTCGCAAGTATTGAGTGTGGCACAAACAAGAGAAATTACAGGTATGGTATATGACAAAGATTCAAAAGCACCCATTGCTTACTGCAATGTGTTGATTCCCGAAGAAGGGACAGGAATATTAACAAACCCGGATGGCTCTTTTAAAATGATAATCAAAGACAGAGATGCAATGACTTTAATGGTTATTCATACTTTTGGTTATAAAAGTGATTCAATTCGTGTAGTTGCTCATCGCAATCATTATGAAGTTATGCTCATACCCGAAAACATAGAGCTTAAAGGTGTAGTTATTTCAGGTTCTGCCCATACAGCACATTTTAGAGAAAATCCGATTCCTTTAACAATGGTTACTCCTGAACAAATTGAGTCAGGAACACAGAGTAACATTATTGATGCATTGGTTAAAAATATTGCCGGATTGACATCGGTCAAAACTGGTCCAAATATTTCTAAGCCCTTTATTCATGGATTGGGATATAACCGTGTACTCACTCTTTTTGACGGAATCAGACAAGAAGGTCAGCAATATGGAGATGAGCATGGATTAGAGGTTGATGATTACAATATAGAACGGGCAGAAGTAATCAAAGGACCTGCAAGTCTGTTGTATGGTTCGGATGCCTTAGCCGGTGTCATCAGTTTGTATTCTCCTATTCCAAACCAAAATGATGGTAAGTTGCACGGGAAATATATTTCAGAGTATCAAACCAATAATAATCTCATAGGAGAGGGCATTCATTTAGGTTATGCAAACAATCGTTTTTTATTTGCAATGCGTGGCTCCTATAGATTAGCAAAAAATTATAGAAATCCGATTGAAGGCAGGGTGTATTTAACGAATTTTAACACAATGAATTTTTCGGCTTTGGCTGGTTTAAAATCAAAAAAGGGATTCACACATATTCAATTTTCGCTATATAATAATTTGCAAGCTATTCCTGATGGAAGCAGGGATTCTGTTTCGCGTAGATTTACAAAACAAATTTATGAAGGCAATAATGACGATATAACCAATCGCCCCCTTGTATCAAATGAAGAGCTTAACTCTTATAACATCTCTACACTTGCCCAACATATTCAGCACAACAAAATTTATCTCCATAGTATGTATGTGCTAGGCAAAGGAGATATAGATGTGTTAGCAGGCATACAGCAAAATGTCAGAAGAGAATATACTCATCCTACACAACCGGCTCAAGCAGGAATGTTTATGAAATTGAATACAATGAATTACGGAGTACGTTATAATGCGCCTAAGGTGAATAATGTATCAGTTTCTTTGGGTGTAAACGGGATGATACAACACAATACAAACATGGATGCAAGTGATTTTCCCATACCCAACTATCATTTGAATGAAGGAGGTGTGTTTGTTTATGCAAAATGGCAACAAAATCGCTGGAATGTGAGTGGCGGTGTGCGTTACGACCTTAGAAATGTTCAATGGGGGGATTTTTATGTGGGATTGAATCCTCATACCGGTTTTGAAGAGCAATTAACAGATACTGCAAATCGCCAACCTGACTTAAGATTTCAAGCATTTTCAAACAACTATAGTGGGATAAGCGGTAGCGTAGGGCTAACATTCAAAGCCACTAAGCAATTGACCCTAAGAGCCAATATAGGACGCGCTTACCGCGCCCCCAATATCACCGAATTAGGCAGCAATGGATTAGATCCGGGTGCACACATTATTTACAAAGGTAACAGAAGTTTTAAACCTGAATTTTCGTTTCAAGAAGATATTGGTTTGCATTACACAGATAAAGGTATTTCGGCAGAAATCAACTTGTTTAATAATCATATTCAACATTTCATTTATATGGAAACACAAGCCGATGCAAATGGCAATCCGATTTTGGATGCACAAGGCAACAGAACACAGCAATATCAGCAGTCCTCTGCACAACTATATGGTGCAGATATGATGTTCTCTCTGTTTCCACAACGAGTCAAAGGGTTGCGATGGGATAATTTGATGAGTGTTGTTTATGGGTTTAATCGTAACCCGCTTTATAAAGGAAAAGGTACGGATGGAGAATTTCTACCTTTGATTCCACCGCTCAAGCTCATGAGCAGTGTGGTTTATGATTTCAAATTAAAGTCAAAGTCATTTTCATCCATCACCCCTAAGGTTGAATTTGAATATAATGCCCCTCAAAACAGGTATATGGGATTGAGTAGTACGGAGACTGCCACACCCGCTTACTTATTGTTCAATCTGGGGGTAAGTGCTCAGCTGCGTTTCAACAAACAAAATAAAATACTGTTTGTTTGTCATGTCAATAACTTGATGAACACGGTTTATCAATCTCATTTGAATAGGGTAAAGTATTTTGAATATTATACCCACTCAAGCAGCGGATATACAGGCATTTACAATATGGGCAGGAATATAGTGTTGAAGGCAGTCCTGTCTTTCTGAAAAAACAGAATCAACCTCATCTATGACAATATCAATTCCTATAATTCAAGTCCTGTATCGTACTACATTATTGCTCATCAGCGCTGGGTCCGTATAGTCCGGGGAGTGGAATATTCAGTAAACGCAAATACACTGTCAATTGCCCTCTATGATGAATTTGATGATTGAGTGCAGAGGTACGTATGGCATCGCGCTTATTCAGGTTCTTGATGATATTTTCACCAAATCTCAAAGTCCATTCTCTGTCTAAGTCATTTTCTGTGATTGTGTTGAGTGCTTCTTCAGATGCTTTTGCACCTGCAATCACTATTAGCACTAATTCTTGTGTGTGATTGATAACCACTTTTGGATGATTTGCTAAATCTAATTCAGACGCTTTTGCAATCAATGCGGGCCATTCGGTCAGTCCCGCAGTATGAGCAGCCAGTGCTATTAATGACATTGACTTTGCATGAGGTCTCCAAATAAATTTATCTTCAGGGATTCTTTCTAAAAGTTTTATTGTGCTTTCAGCTTCTCTTTTTATCTCTTGTATAAGTAATTGAATGTAAGTCATAGCTAATCTAATTAATGGATGCGAAGTTAGTTTAAACCATGAATGTTACTTGATGGAGATTCGCTTAAATCTGTATAATACTGCATGAATAAGAATGGAGTTTTGCAAGCAATGCGATTGAACTCGAAGTACTTGCCTGATGAAATACTTTGTAATATTTGTAGCACAAAGCATTTTTATTACTTTTGACTTGCTCTAAAAAAACATGTTCACTATGAAGAAACCAATACTTGCTATTTCAATGGTTGTAATGATGTTGTTCACTGCAGCTTGTAAAAAATCAGATTCAAAAGATGATAATTCAACAGTACCAAAAAAGGAGTATGAATTAATCAAAATGGGCACTCCTTACGGAGATATGTATATTTGGTTGTATGACAAGACAGTCAAGCACAAAGAGAATTTTATCAAACTGAGCAAAGAAGGTTTCTATAACAATCTACTTTTTCATCGAGTCATACCTAATTTTATGATTCAAGGAGGAGACCCCAAAGGTGATGGTACAGGTGGACCCGGATATACAATTTCCGCAGAAATCTATCCTGAAATTACTCATAAACGCGGCAGTATTGCAGCAGCGAGACTGGGTGATGCAGTAAATCCAAACAAAGAATCAAGCGGTTCTCAGTTTTATATTGCCGTGAGCACTTCCGGCACAGCACATTTAAACGGTCAGTACACCGTTTTTGGTGAGGTTATCAAAGGCATAGAGGCAGCAGATTCAATTGTGAGTCAGCCCAGGAATATGTCAACCAACAAGCCAAATCAGGACATCCCAATGCAGGTGTCGGTTGTTAAAATGACAAAAGAGAAAATTAAGAAAGATTTTGATTTTGAAGTAACAGAGTAGGAGACCTAATGCTCTTGCCTATTTTTAGTTAAAGCAGTGTTGTATTCAATCCAAAATGTTTGAGAGCAAAGGATTAAACCAGCATTTTTACAGGGTCTTCCATATATCCTTTGAAAGTTTGCAAGAACTTACTACCCACAACACCATCAACCACTCTATGGTCACAGCTTAATGTAACTTTCATAATTTTCTTGCCTACAATTTCACCGTCAACAATAGCAACCGTATCTTTTACCGAACCCACTGCAAGGATACAAGCATCGGGCGGATTGATGATAGCTGTAAATTCATCTATGCCAAACATACCTAAGTTAGACACCGTAAAAGTATTACCTGCCCAATCTTGAGGTTGTAATTTCTTTTCTTTTGCTTTCTTTCCAAACTCTTTCACCTCAGCACTGATGGCTGAAAGTGGTTTTTGATCGGCAAATCGGACAACGGGAACCAATAACCCTTCGTCAACAGCTACTGCAACACCAACATGTATATGGTTGTATGTTCTAATTTTATCTCCTAACCAAGAAGAGTTTACTTGAGGATGTTTTCTCAATGCCATGGCAGCTGCCTTCACGATGATATCATTCACAGAAATTTTGACATCGCCATTTACATTCATTCTTTCTCTCGAATTGAGCACATTGTCCATTTCGATTTCCATTGTCAAATAGAAATGAGGTGCTGTAAATTTGCTTTCAGCTAACCGTGTAGCAATTGTTTTGCGCATTTGAGACACAGATATTTCGCTGAAACTTTCAGTGCTGGCAATATATGCTGCACCACCGGTTGCAGGTGTGTAATTTTCAATATCTTTCTTTATGATTCTGCCACCATCACCGGTTCCAACAACAGCATGAATGTCTATGCCTTTAGATTCAGCAAGTTTCTTTGCCAAAGGTGAAGCTTTCAAACGTCCGTCATTATTTGCAGTATGAGTAACATTAGCAGACACTTGCGGAGTTGTTGCAGGTGTTGCAGTTTCAACTGCAGGTTTTGTTTCTTCTTTGTGGTCTGTACTGCTATTGCTGTTTGCTTGAGCCAATAGAGCAGAGAAATCTTCCCCTTTATTTCCCAGTACTGCAATGGCACCTCCAATAGGCACTGTGGTACCTTCGGTAACCAATAATTCTAAGAGTGTTCCTGATTCGAAATTCTCTAAATCCATTGTGGCTTTATCTGTTTCAACTTCAGCCAAAATATCACCGGGTTTTACTGCGTCACCTTTCTTTTTGTTCCATTTAACCAACACACCTTCTTTCATGGTGTCGGTCATTTTGTTAAGGGCTATGAGTTTTGCCATTATTTCAATTGCTTTTTATAGAGGTGCAAACCTATCTAAATTCAATGGATTTACAAAATTGCAGATTTGTAATTTTGGATTACAAATGCTTAAGTAAATGTACAGTTCTGCTATCTTTACAAGAACATTGTTGGAAGAGAAAGTCTCTATCTCACATAGTCGCTTCATCTTTTAAGATTGGGATTACAATTAATCTTTTTTGATAAATGTAATGTGTTGTAAATACGTTCAAATGGATACGACCGTGTCCGTTATGGTGAGATTTCTTAAGACCGGTTCAAAGTTCCAGATGTAGTAAACAGGGACTGAACAATTTAGACATTCACAAAAATTCCATATAGAAACTATGTAAATCCTAATTGAAATCCTTCTCTGTTTGACAATTTGTTTCTATACATGATTTAGGACAATAAATACTTTCATTTTAGTAATAAAAATCGCACTTTTGAACCGCTTTGAGCAATACTAAAAATAATATTTACTTCGCTTCTGATTTTCATCTTGGATTTGAAAAAGAGACAGATAATCACAAACGAGAAAAAGAAGTTGTGAAGTGGTTGTCGATGATACAAGATGACGCTGCAGAAATTTACTTGCTTGGAGATATTTTTGACTTTTGGTTTGAATTTAAGACTGTTATTCCCAAAGGTTTTACAAGGTTTCAAGGCAAAATTGCTGAGTTGGTAGATGCAGGAATTCCTGTTACAATTTTTAAAGGCAACCATGACATGTGGATGTTTGGATATTTAGAAAAAGAGCTGGGTGTGAAAGTGATATCTGACGAATTGATTATTGAAAGAAATGGTAAGCGTTTTTTTCTGCATCATGGCGATGGGCTTGGAAGAGGAGATTACGGTTATAAATTCCTGAAATCAGTTTTTAGGAATCCTTTTTTTCAATGGCTTTTTGCTCGTTTTCACCCCAATTTTGGTATTAGTTTAGCCCGCTATTTTTCTTCACGCAGCAGGCAGGCAAATTACCGTTCAGACTTAGAATACAAAGGAGATGAAAATGAATTTCTTACACAATTTGCAAAACAAAAACTGAAAGAAGAGCATTTTGATTATTTTATTTTTGGACACAGGCATTTGCCTTTGGACATCCAATTAGAACAAGGCTCTCGATATGTTAACTTGGGTGAATGGGTTACTCATTTTACGTATGCAGTCTATGATGGAGAGCATCTTGAATTAAAAACATATACCGGCAATCTTATTGCATAGGCTTCCCATGAATATTCATTTAATCAGAAGAATTTATTATAGGCTTAAAGTTGCCAATGCATCTTTGCGCAAATCCAAATTTGGTATAAAGCGAGGGTATCTTCATCGCAACGAGGTTCAAAAATTTGATGATAGCAATCTGAAAGATGAGTATCAACAAGAAGTTTATTTGCGTGCAGTGCAAGTATATCATGAACATAATCTTCACGGTGTGCTTGACTTTGGGTGTGGTTCCGGCTATAAGTTGATGAAGTATTTTGAAAACGCTTCCAAAGCCGGTGTAGAGTTAGATATTAGCTATCTGAAAAAGATTTATCCTAAAGAGCAGTGGTTTGCATTTAATGATTCACGTTGGGAAAATTATGACGCGCAGTTGCTGCTTTGTTCTGATGTCATTGAACACGTAGAAGACCCTGATAAATTAATGCAACAACTCTCTCGCTTGCATCAAATTAAGTATTTTATTTTTAGCACACCTGATAGAAACTTGGATATGTCTCCGTGGAAATATGGTCCGCCAAACAATGAGTGTCATTACAGGGAATGGACTTTTGAAGAGTTTGGAGCGTATGTAGCTCAATATTTTAAGGTGTTAGAGCATACAATTACAAACCCGGTACAAAGAACCCAGATGGTTATTTGTTGTTCTCGGCATTAGACGCATTTTGCTCATCTTGCATTTTTTGCATCATTTCTAATAATTCCGGAGAAGGTTGCATTGCTTCAATTTCTTCTTGTGTAAATACTCTTTCGACTTTCATCTTAATCAAATAGGGAAGTGTTGGGGTGGAATAGATTAGCACATTGTCAAATAAGCAATATTTGTCGATAGGGTAAAATAATTTAGGGAAATTGTAAGTTCTTGCACCTTTTGGACTTACACCTATCATTTGCTTATTTTGTTCAAATACTATGTAGCGATTTTCCAAGAATGCAATATAACGAGAACTGAGAAAATCTTCAAAATTGCCTAAGATGGTAGTTGATTTAACTTTGTAATATTGGGGTTTAGAAAGTGGTATGCTCAGCATATAAGTTCCCATAGGACCTTTGCGTTGTGTTTTGTTCAGACTGTCCAATTCCTTGTCTGATACAAATTGAATTCCTTGTCTGGAATAGAATAATGAGCCATCAGGTGTCTTTGCATAGCTAAACGGTTCTCTTTTGGTAAATTTATTCATGTCCACTGTAACCAATGGCACAGGATAATTATTTGGTTCGTACTTGCTGAAGAAACCGTAATGAAAATTCACGGCATATATGTATCCGTCATAATAAAAAAAGCTGTCAGAAAGGTCGTTATGGTGCATGTTAAACATATCCACCCACGAATTGAATGGGCACGAACCTTCGTAAATTGAAGGTAATTTTGGCTTGCCTTTTTCGTAATCCAAAGTAATTGGAAATCCGGTTTCATCTCTGGTTATGATAAATCGTTCTGTATAAATCGGTGTGTTGAAACCTGCTGGCACTGTTGCCGCCCAAACGGTTTTCTTTCTTTTGATATAATAGCAAATCTGAGAGGGTTTGCCTTTGTATTCAGCAATCAAGTATATGTATTTTCCATCTGAATACGGTGCACTGTTAACATTTGCAAAAGGGAGTTCATCAATTAATACTCCATCTTTTTTACTTACACGTTCTATATTGTTTTGATTTCCAAAATAGACATTGTCTTTGTCAAACCAAACTCTATCATTGAATTGGGAACTAGACAATGTATATTTCCAGTTGTATCCATCCAGATTTGTAATTTCCTTTTTGTCTTTATCATCGTAATAGAATGCTTTGTTATTATTTGTGATAATAACCCATTCACCATTGTTGTTAAAAAACTGCTTAACCACCAGATTGCTATCTGAGAATTTGATAACATCCTGAGCATTTGTAGAAAGTGTCAGGCAGGAAATGAGGAGCAAGGAGAGTATTTTATTAAAATGATTCATAAGACTGCAAGTTTAGTGTATAAGAACAGAAAAGAATATGCCAAAATGATAAAAATGCCTACTTTTTCAATGAAGCCAGCATTATCAATGCAGTAGCAGCAGCTTCAACTCCTTTATTTCCATATTTGCCACCGGCTCTATCTTGTGCTTGTTGAAGGTCTAATGTTGTAAGTACTCCGAAAGTAACGGGCTTATTATATTTTAACCCCACTTCCATAATTCCGTTAGCACAAGCATTACACACAAAGTCAAAGTGGGGAGTTTCGCCTTGAATAACGCACCCCAGACAAATTACAGCATCAATATAGGAAGATTCAGCTAATTTTTGTGCTGCAAGTGGCAACTCAAAACTGCCGGGTACTCGAACGGTTTTAATATGGTTTTCGGTACAGCCTGCTTGTATGAGTGTTTGGTATGCACCTTCAAATAACTTTGAAGTGATTTCCGTATTCCAATCAGATACAACAATGCCGAAACGTGCAGTCTCGGCATTGGGTATGTTTTCTATGGATGAAAGATTTTTATTTTGTGTTGACATCAGGATTAAATTTACCGTTCTTAGCTTCAATCATTCCTTGATATTTATCAAGTTCGGTTTTGAAATCTGCAGGTGTGTTTTCGTCCTTTTTGAGTTTAGCAATGAGTTGAAGCGCATCTTCATATTGTTTTAATTCAATATAAACATTGAGGGCTTTTCTTGCATGAATTGGGGTTGTCAATTCATTGGTGTTGTAGTCAAGAGCTTGTTTGTAATATTTTAAACCTTCTTTAAAATCGCTTTTTTCTACATAAGCATCACCAATGCAAGCTAATGCAAGTGCTCCGACAAGTTTATCTCCATTGGAGTCAAATTTTTTCAAGTATTTTATTGCATTGTCATACTCACCTAATTTAAGATAGCTGATACCTGCATAGTAATTAGCCAAATTACCGGCTTTAGTGCTTGAATATTCAGAGCTAATTTGAACTGCGCTCTTAAATCCGGGAGCTCCGTTAACTACAAGACTAAAAGAATCTTGTTTGAAATAATCTTGCACTTTGGCTAAAACTTCTTGTGATTCTTTTTGTTTTGGTTTCAAAATGTAGTGTTGATATGCCAAGTATCCGGCAACTACTACAATGATAGCTCCTACTGTATAAATAATTGCTTTTTTCTTCTCTTCAACAAACTCTATCATTCTGTGATAGAACTCGTTTTCTTCGTGATTATGGTCTGTCATTCAGGGATTAAAATAAGTGTGGCAAAAGTAATATTTTGTTTGAGAAAAAATTAATCCATTATAAAAGGATAATCTCCAATATAAACATCTGTATAAAGTTCTGAAGCATCAGGGAATTCGCTATTTTCTGCAAATTCAACAGCTTCATTAATGATTTTTTCAATTCTGGCATCTTGCTCATCAAAGTACTTAGTATCTCCAAATTTGTTCTTTAGCATGGTTGCCTTGGTTGTTTCAATTGGATCTTTTTGTTTGTACTCTTCTAATTCTTCTTTGCTTCTATATCTAGCAGGGTCAGACATGGAATGTCCTCTATATCTATAAGTCTTGATTTCTAAGAAGGTTGGTCCATCCCCTTTTCTCGCTCTATCCACTGCTGATGCAATAGCCTCATGAACGCTTTCGCATGTCATGCCGTCCACTTGGAAAGATGGCATGTCGAATGGAATACCCATTTTGTAAATATCAACTTGATTGGTAGTCCTTTGTAAAGAAGTTCCCATGGCATATTCATTGTTTTCAACAATAAAGATAACAGGGAGTTTCCAGAGCATCGCCATATTAAACGTTTCGTGAAGCGCGCCTTGTCTTACAGCCCCATCTCCCATATAGGTTAAACATACATTGCCTGTTCCTTTATATTGTTCAGCCAAAGCAATACCTGCCCCCAGAGGAATTTGACCTCCTACGATTCCGTGTCCGCCATAAAATCTGTGTTTCTTTGAAAACATGTGCATTGAGCCACCTTTACCTTTGTTGCTTCCGGTAATTTTCCCGTATAATTCAGCCATCAAGTATTTTGGTTCAATGCCAACTGCCAATGCGTGGCCGTGATCTCTGTATGCAGTAATAAGCGGGTCGTTTGGACCGATTGCACTCATTGTGCCGGCTGTAATTGCCTCTTGTCCGTTATATAAGTGTAGAAAGCCTCTGATTTTTTGTTGGCTATACATTTGAGCACATTTCTCTTCAAAACGTCTGGTTAATAACATTAACTCATACCAATTGCGGTAAGTTTCTTTTCCAAATGTTAGCTTTGCGGTCTTACTCATGAGTATTTTTTTAGTGAGCGCAAAAATATATTTTTTTAGTTTACAGACCAACCTGAACTATGTGGCTTCATAAATTGAGATTATCTAATTTTAAAAACCATAAAAAAGTCGAGGTTGAATTGCCGCAAGGATGGGTTTGTATTACAGGTGATAATGGTGTAGGCAAATCCAATATCCTTGATGCAGTTTGGTATTTGGCAAATAGCAGGAGTTATTTCAACAACCTTGACCAACAGTTGATTTTGCATGATAGTCCCGGCTTTAGCATCAAGGCTGAGTTTGTGAATGATGTTCCAATAGAGATAGCGTGTCGCTTAGAATCCGGAAAGAGAAAACAAGTCTTGCTTAATGATGTTCCGGTGAGAAAACTGTCTCAATATCTTGGCACTATACCCGTTGTCATGATTACACCTTTTGATATTGGATTGATTTTGGATGGAAGTGAAGAGAGACGTAGGTTTATTGATACTGCATTGTGTAAAGTGTATCCGGAATATTTACAAGCATTGGACAACTATAAACGAGCACTTGAAAGTCGAAATAAACAACTGAAAGCCTTTGCTAAATCTGGGAAGAGAGATGTGGAATTGTTGGAGAGTTATGATATGGTGTTAATCAAGAATACTCCTATCATTTATGATTATCGAAGCAAGTTTGTTGCAGAACTTATTCAATATTTCAGACCTGTCTATGCTAAGCTGTCTGGTGATATTGAAAAAGCCGAGATGGTCTATGTTTCGCAGATTAAAGAACGAACAATGGCAGAATGGTTGGCGATGCAATTAGAAAAGGATTTGATTTTGGAACGTACAACAAAAGGTGTTCATCAGGATGATCTAGATTTTCTCATTCATGGTTTTTATGTGAAGAAATATGGCTCTCAAGGTCAAACCAAGTCTTTTGTTATTGCTATGCAAATTGCATTGTACGAGTGGCTAAGAGAAAAAAAAGGAGTAGCACCTATACTGTTATTGGATGATATCTACGAAAAGATTGATGCCGGACGGGCTGCATCCTTAATGCAAATTATTCATGACCTCAAACCGCAGCAAGTGATTGTTACGGATTCTCATAAGGAAAGAGTACAAAAGAATATTGCGCATTTTGAAGGAGAGCATTTCTTTTGGGATATGTAAAAATTAAGCTAAATTTTTCTCTTGTCGTAATAGTATTGCTCAATGAAAGTCTTTTCAGGAAGATTCTTTGGGTTAAAATCGTTGTTCATAATAGTTCCTCTCAGAAAAGCTACAAATTTCTTTGTAGGCATTTTTGATTTTGGCTGCATAAATGCTTTGACATAATTCTTTTTTGTGATTCTCTTTAATAAGTTTGACTTAATTGAACCGGTATAATGCAGTCGTGATTGTATGAAATAGTCATACACATCCATTTCGAATGGTAAAAACGCTGAAAGTCGGTTATAGGCGTTGTTTGCAAAGAGAAAATTCTTTGAGTGATTTCCGGAATTTCTTAATGTATCAGTGAGAAAATGTTGAAATGGATATGTTATATCAGGGTTGTTTTTACTTTGTTTCCAAAATATTTCTGCAATTGCATGAGGTATTTCAAAATTAAGTAATGGGAAAAACCTTCTGTTCAAAGAGTTCTCCAAAAGATTTGAGCGCCCATGATCCACAATTAATAAATGAACGTGTTGTGTAAAACGATTTTCGGGTTTGCCTGATTTGAGCAATATTTCCATGGGATATCCAAACTGCCCAAGTTCATAAGTGCTGAAGAGATTTTTTGCGAGTTCTAATTCAACTCCATTATTGACTATGCTTTCAATACCTGCAACGAATATGAGCACTTTAGCATTTGATACTGCATCAAATTCATTGCGATTTGCAGTGCAATAGTATATATGTCCTGAGTTAGAAACCAAAAATTTAGCTTGTGCAATCACTAAGTCGGGCACTTGGTTTTTGTTTTTCTTGTGAAATTCTTCTAAAGAATCGATTTTAATCGTATTTCCTAAGTCAATTTCGGAGCTTGTTTTTGAGGAGATGAAAGCCGATTTGTTGTTGTTTGTTTCTAAAATAGATTTAATCGTATTGACCGAATCTTCAATGTCATTTCCCCATAAAATGTTTCCTCCTGTACGCTTTGTGGCATTCTCGAACTCTAAAATGTTTTTATCCAGTTCTTCTACAGTTTTCCATCTGTAAAAACGCAACCGTTTCTTTGCAAGTTGTGGTTTCTCAAAATGTGAAAGGGCATACTTAATTCTTGAGTTGAATTCCTCAAAATCAATCTTGTCTTCAAAGTGTATTTCGGAATTGTTATTCATGAATTAAGAATTAGATTGTCAATAAGCCGTACACCTTCAATATATACCGCAGCTAAAATAATATACTTTTTATTCTTTTCCCAATGTGTTGGTGTGTCTAAATCATCCATAGCAGCTATTGCTAAATATTCTACTTGGATGCCATGTTCATTGAATAATGCTTTTCCTTCAGTTTCTATCGCTTGCGGAGTTCTTGAAGGAAACAATGTTTTGCAAAATGAAAGAGTTCGATAAATCCGAGCTGCTTTATTTTTCCCTACCTGACTCAATCGTAGATTGCGTGAACTCATTGCCAATCCTGAAGGCTCGCGTACTGTTGGTTCGAGAAAGAGGGCAATAGTAGGAAAGTAAGTATTGATTAGTTCTCTCACTACCAAACATTGTTGAAAATCTTTAAGTCCAAAAAATGCTGCCTTTGGTTTAATGAGAGAAAAGAGTCTGTGTAACACTTGTACCACTCCGTTAAAATGCCCTTGTCTCATTTTCCCTTCTAACTTAGAATCAATGTGGCTTATGTCAAGTGTGATATTTTGTAATCCGGGTGGGTATATATCTTCAACAGAAGGAGCAAATAGTAAATCGCAACCCGCATCTTGAACAACTTCAATGTCTTGTTGCAAGTTGCGAGGATATTTTTCAAGGTCTTCGGGATTGTTGAATTGAAGGGGGTTGACAAACAAAGAGACGATTACAAAGTCAGATTTGTTTTTAGCTGCTTTAATCAAAGATAAATGCCCTTGATGCAGCGCCCCCATAGTTGGTACAAAGCCAATGTCGCTATGTTTGTGTGCTGCACTTATTGCAGTTAATTCTTTGACGGTTTTGGCTATTTGCACTGCTTCTAAATTTGTTGTTATTTAAGGCGGAAATCAGGGGCAAAGAAAACTTCAAAAAGGTTATTTGGCAAATTAACGATAAAAATATATTATCTTTGCAGTGCTTTAATAAACACTACTCAATAAATAAGATATGGCAATTACAGGAAAGAAAGTATTATTTGTGTCATCGGAGATGAGTCCA
This sequence comes from Bacteroidia bacterium, assembly GCA_023228875.1. Classification (NCBI taxonomy): domain Bacteria; kingdom Pseudomonadati; phylum Bacteroidota; class Bacteroidia; species Bacteroidia bacterium. Next base: position 240,097 of record JALOAG010000004.1, read on the forward strand.
TTCTTAGAAGAATCACAAGTCTCTTCAATCGCAAAACATCTGCCTCAGGCAATTCAAGAACACAACAACGAAATCAGGGTCTTAGTACCGCGTTTTGGGTTAATCAACGAGCGGAGAAATAGATTGCACGAAGTAGTCCGACTTTCAGGGATTAATATATCAATTGGGGACAACGATAACCCATTGGTTATTAAGGTTGCATCAATACCGGGAACCAGAATTCAAGTGTATTTCTTGGATAATGAAGATTTCTTCCATCGCAAACACTTGTATCATGATGAGAACAAAGAGTTCTTTGATGATAATGACGAAAGAACAATTTTCTTTTGTAAAGGGGTATTGGAAACGGTTAAGAAATTAGGTTGGGCTCCCGATATCATCCACTGTCAAGGATGGATGACAAGCTTGATTCCTTTATATGTAAAGACTATCTATAAAGACGAACCGGTATTTAGAAACTCAAAGGTGATTTATTCTGTTTTTGCAGAAAAAGATAATGCTTGTCTGGGCGAAGAGTTCGCTCAAAAAGCGAGTTTGAATGAGTTGGACGACAAGCATTTGGAATGTTTTGGCAAAGCTGATTTCATGGGAATGCATATTGGTGGTGTCAGTTATTCTGATGCAGTCATTAATTGTTCTGACTGTCTTTCTCCTGAACTGAAGGAATATATTAAGGGTAAACCCAATTTGAAGCACCCTGCAGGAGACATAGAATATTTTGCAGAAAAATACGTTGAGTTTTACGGTTCTGTGTTAGACAAATCATAATCAGACATCAACCTTTGAAACATCTTATTAAGAAACAATCTTTTATATGGGTCTGCATTTTGCAGACCCTTTTATTTGTATTTACTTCAGGTTGTAAAAAACGCGATGATTTAATTTCGTTGAACACAGGGTCTATTGAGCCAACCGACTTGTATTATACAGATACACTTACTGTTTTGAGTTCAACCATTAGGGAAGATTCTATTCCGTCTCGTATGTCAAGTAATCAACAACTTGCCGGCAAAATGAACGACCCGGTGTTTGGTATCAGTGAGGCTGCTATTTATACGCAAGTACGTTTAGCTACGCTGAACAATTTGATTGAGGCTGTTAATGGTGCAGATTCCGCATTCATTTTTCTTCCATTTACTTCTACTATTGCAACGTATGGCAACCTCAATTCAACCCAGCAATTTGAGGTGTTTGAATTGGATGCTGATTTGGACGCAACTAAAACATACTATTCAACTGATAGTGTGTTGTACAAACCAACCTCTATTGGAACTTACTCAGGTATTTATAATTTCTCCGATAGCGTCATGGTGAAAGATTCTGTTGTTCGTAATGTGCTACCGGGTATTAAAATTTACCTTAGCAATGAGTTTGCCAATAAGTTGATTGATGCAGGTCCAAATAATATTAATACACAATCTTCATTTGTTTCTTTTATGAAAGGAGTTTGTATTAAGCCGATTGGTAATCCCGCTGCAGGAGAAGGTGCTGTTGTAGGTTTTAATTTTAAAGCGAATGCTGCTCAAATTCATGTCTATTATGACGGGAATAAACATGCTAATTATCTGTTAGATTCTGCTGCCCTTAAGTTTTCTCAATACAAATTTTCACAACAACCTGCAGAAATTTCGGTTCAAAAAGGACTTGCTGCCGGGAATTTTGATACTACTTACGTACAGGCATTGACCGGTGCTAAGACTTTTTTTAGATTTCCGAATCTTTTTTCACTCGCAAATAATGAAAAAATATTCATCCACAAAGCAGAGTTAGTAATTCCTGTTTTTAAAGATTTGGTTACAACAAATTATAAAGCTCCAACTCGATTATTATTGAATCAACCGGATGAAAAAACCGGTAGAAATTTACCCTTGATTGACTTAATTACTTCTGAATCAACTTATGGCGGCATATATGATGAAGCACGGGGGCAATATAAATTCACAATCACAAGACATATTCAAGATGTTTACAGTGCATATTTCAACCATGGAGATGATTTTAATTTTGGACTCTATTTGACCAATACTATAGACTTGCCAATTACTCCTGCCAGAGTTGTGATTGATGCAAGAAAGGACAATCCGATAGAACAACGCCTTAGATTAATTATTACCTACTCAAAACTTTAATTATCATTCTAAAATGGAAAATAAAAGAAAACCCTATCAACTTGTGAGTTTAGATTGGAAACAAGAACGCACTGTTTTTAAAGTTAAGAGAGTTGAAATAGGAGGTGATAATTTTAATGTTATAGCCGGTCCATGTGCCGTTGAAAATGAAGAACAAATACATACAATTGCTTCCTATTTATCAAAGAGAGGCGTTCATTTTTTGCGTGGGGGAGCATATAAGCCCAGAACGTCTCCTTATTCTTTTCAAGGACTCAAAGAGGAGGGGTTGAAATATCTTAAAGAGGCAGCAGATAAGAATCACATGGCTGTCATTACTGAAGTCATGGATACCAACTTGGTTGAGAAAGTATATGAATACACTGATGTTTTTCAGGTTGGAACACGCAATATGCAGAATTTCCAATTATTAAAAACACTTTCAAAAACCGATAAACCCATCATGTTAAAACGTGGATGGAGTAGTACAATAGAAGAATGGTTGCTTGCAGCTGAGTATCTTTTATTGGGAGGGAATCCGAACGTTATTTTGTGTGAACGAGGTATTAGAACCTTTGAAAATTCAACAAGAAATACCTTAGACTTAAATGCCGTTGCATTGGTAAAGACGCTTTCTCATCTGCCTGTTTTTGTTGACCCAAGCCAAGCAACAGGTCTTCGTACATTAGTACACCCAATGAGTCTTGCTGCTATGTCAGCGGGTGCAGATGGAATAATGATTGAAGTGCACAATCAGCCTCAAGAAGCGCTTTCTGATGGAGATCAATCTGTTTATTTTGACCAATTTGATAAGATATTGGAAGACGTAAATTCTTTGTCAAGCCTTGTTGGTAAACGTCCCGACTTTAGAAAACAGGTCAACATTGAAAATTAAAAATAATTCAAATTTTGATTTGCATTGTTTTTAATGAATATATATCTTCGCGCCCTCTTAAAGAGATAGTTCTCAACAAGATTAAGGTCTGGTAGTTCAGCTGGTTAGAATACGTGCCTGTCACGCACGGGGTCGCGGGTTCGAGTCCCGTCCAGACCGCAAGTGTTAAAGCCAATTCGTTGATTTAAACGAGTTGGCTTTTTTTGTTTTGAAATAAATGCACATAATCTGCATGCATAAATCTTGCATAACAGATTAGTCTAAAAATTCACTTCTGAATAGAAGCATAAAGAAAGGGTTCTTCATTACAATTATCTGCCAATATTCCGACTTTGACATTTCTTGAAACTGCTTGTCATAATTGCTCACAAAGGTGTGTCTTGTCCTAAAATAGGTTTATACCAAAATGTGTAAATATCAGGATTTAATCTTAACCTGTAAACTTTTTAAGGACAATACAGGTTGCTTAGATTTAATTAACGTATTTGCCGTTCTTGGGCTTGAGTTCTCCGGTGATTAACATAATACCGTCAATCAACCATCCAATTCCACAGAGTCCACCGGTTAAAAGGTATAATATTCCGATTCCGTAATGACCTAAATACATCCTATGTATGCCAAGTGTGCCAACAAAAGCCCAAAGTAAAACAGTAACAAGGAGGCTCCTGTCGTTTGGGTCTTTTTCTCCATTGTGATTACTTTGTCCAAAAGATACATATCGATCGCTGCTTATGACTGTACTTGTGCCATTAGGATAGTTGATGCGAACAATTGAAGATCTTTGTTTGACAAAGACAGGTCCGTTTGGTTTGTCACATTCGCGAAATTTGACTTCGTTATCGGATATTTCTAAGACGATGGCATTGATTTGTTCTCCGTTCTTAAAAACAATCACATCACAACTGTCTCCATTTGATGCAGTAGTTGCATGAGCTGCAACTGATTTTGTCATTACAATAGTTGAATATGTGGGCGCAAATTCAAAATCCTGTTTGTTTGAATATTCTCCCCAAATTGAAGTCTTATTTTGAGAAAAGGGTCGTAATGTAATTGGATTGCTTGTTCTGCGAGATTTGCTTTGCTCTTTGCTACTGTTGTCATTTGAGGTAAATATTTTTTCAATATGAAAACCTTTGTTATGGACTCTTTTTTGCAAACTGCACGAAGTATATAAGGTAGAGATAACAGTGAGTACAACGATTGTTATAATAACTGTGTTGAGTTTATTGCGTATAATTTTCATGGTTATGAATTTTCTCAAATGAAAGGCAAAAGTATGGTTTCAAAACAAAATACAATTCAGTCATAATATATTTCAAAACCATCATCGTTTGACTCAGTGAATTGTCGAATGTCAGGTAGCTTAATTTTACTTGAATGTGTACATTTGCACTTTCAAATTATAACAAGCAAAAATGACCAGGATATTTGAACCCTTTAGAATAAAATCAGTAGAACCTATTAAGTTCACAACAAAAACCGACCGCGAAAAGTTTCTTAAAGAAGCACATAACAATGTGTTTTTAGTTAAAGCAAAAAATGTATTGATAGACCTATTGACCGATAGCGGTACCTCTGCAATGAGTGCGCAGCAATGGGGTGCAATGATGGTGGGAGATGAATCTTATGCTGGTGCAGAGAGTTATTACCATTTTGAAGCTGCGGTTAAGAATATCATGGGCTTCAAACATATTATTCCAACCCACCAAGGACGTGCTGCCGAAAAAATCATTGGCTCCTTAATGGGAGGTAAGGGCAAATCCTTTGTGAGTAACTCATTTTTTGATACAACACGTGGGAATATTGAGTTTTCAGGTGCAGAAGCCATAGATTTTTTAACAGCAGAGGGTAAACAACCCTCCTTGATTGCCGATTTCAAAGGGAATATGGACACAGTTGCACTCGAACATTATATCCAACAAAGAGGTGCAGAAAATATTCCTTTATGTGTGTTAACGATTACAAATAACTCAGGAGGAGGACAACCTGTTTCTATGCAGAATATTAAAGAAACCTCCGCAATTTGTAAAAAGTATGGAATACTTTTCTTTATTGATGCATGTCGTTTTGCAGAAAATGCCTATTTTATCAAAACCCGTGAGAAGGGATATGAGAACAAGTCAATTTTAGAAATTTGTCAAGAAACTTTCTCTTATGCAGATGGATGTACAATGAGTGCCAAAAAAGATGCCCTTGTGAATATTGGAGGTTTTATTTGTATGAATGATGATAAACTTGCTATGGAAGCTAAGAATTTGCTCATTATCATGGAAGGTTTTCCTACATACGGAGGGCTTGCCGGAAGAGATTTAGAAGCAATTGCGCAAGGTCTGCATGAAGTGTTAGAAGAGGATTATTTGGAATACCGTATTGGTACTATGAAATATATAGGTGAAAAATTGACTGCAGCAGGGGTTCCAATTTTGCAACCCACCGGTGGTCATGCGGTTTATCTTGATGCAAAAGCATTCATGGCTCATATACCTCCACACCAATTGCCAGGAATTGCACTTACTAATGCGCTCTATATTGAAGGAGGCATTAGAGGAGTCGAGATTGGGTCTCTCATGTTTGGTAAATATGATGAAAAAGGTGCCTATGTCCCTGCAACTTTAGAGTTGGTTAGGTTAGCAATCCCGCGTAGAGTTTATACTCAAAGTCATATGGATTATATGTGTGATGTAATCATTGATGTGTACAAGCAAAGAACTCAGTACAAAGGCTATAAAATCACTTATGAAGCTCCTTTACTTCGACACTTTACTGCTCACATGGAAGCGCTATAAGCTGTGAACGCTAATTATTCTACTTACTTTTATTATTAATCTTATGACATATTTCAATTTAACTTTCATTGCTGCTCTGTTTATGTATGGTTGTGGGAGCAGCCAAAACACTACCACCCCAAGTTCAACAACTACAGAGCCGGTAACAACCACGTCAACACCGACTCAGAAATTTATTAAGAATGTTGATGCACAAACCTTTAAGCAATTAATTGAACAAGAAGAAGGTATTATTTTGGATGTAAGAACACCTGAGGAAGTTGTTTCGGGTCAAATTCCTAATGCAAGTACAATTAATTTGTATGATGCAGATTTTGCACAGAAAATCAATCTGATGCAGAAAGATAAAATCATTTTTGTCTATTGCCGCTCAGGAGCTCGAAGTGCGCAAGCAGCTCAGACGCTCAGCCAAAATGGATTTGACAGAGTTTATAATCTACAAGGGGGAATCATGGCTTGGCAAAATCAAGGGTTTGCATTGACTACACCTACTGCAAAACCTGACCCGAATATCAAATCAATGACATTAGATGATTTTAATGTGCTTATCAAAACAGATAAACCTGTTTTAATTGATTTTCATACCGTCTGGTGTTCGCCTTGTGTCAAAATGGCTCCAATTATTGACCAGATTGAAGATGAATTTGGAACTAAAGCTGTTGTGAAAAGAATTGATGTAGATAAAAGCAAAGATGTGGGTAAGGCATACAATATAACAGGAGTGCCTGTGTTCATTATATTCAAAAATGGCAAACAGGTTTGGAAACATAATGGTATGATTTCCAAAGATGATCTTACTGCTGAATTAAAGAAATATTTGTAATCTTACTTATTCTTATTCATGTCTGGTGCAGATGCGATAAACATATTTGTCAATTCTGGATAAGGTACGTGATGTATAGCCCGTTTTTTCATAATATTGCTCCACTATGGAAACAAAATATGGCTTTATAAAACAATCAATAAAGGAGTTTGAAGGCTACCTTGCAAATTTAAAAATTGCCAGAACAGTAGTCAAAATTCAACAGCACCATACATACATACCGGCTTATATTCATTTTAAAGGGAGCAATCACTTTGAAATACAAAAAGGAATGAAGAACACCCATGTCAGTGTTAATGGTTGGGCAGACATTGGGCAACAATTATCTATTTTTCCGGATGGCAGTATCGTAACAGGGCGTAGTTTTGAAACAACTCCTGCATGTATTTTTGGTAACAATGCGCATGCAGTTTGCATTGAAAACATTGGTAATTTTGACAAAGGTGGAGATGTGATGACCCAAGCGCAACGCGAAGCAATTGTTGCTGTTACTGCTGCATTATGCAAAAAGTTTAATTTGGTGCCCAACACCAATACTATTGTCTATCATCATTGGTTTAATCTGTCAACGGGAGTGAGAAATAATGGAGCCGGAGGAAATAAGTCTTGTCCGGGTACTAATTTCTTTGGAGGAAATAAAGTTGATGACTGTGCTAAAAACTTTATCCCTTTAATTGTTGCTAAACTTGCGAATAAACCACAACTACCAACAGATACATTAAAAAAATATGTGGTCGTAACGGCAAGTTCTCTTAATATCAGACAAGGACCTTCGGCTCAAAAACCCAAGGTTGTCAATAGAACTGCTGCGCAATTAGGCTCTATTCTAAGGGTTTATGAAGAAACAAATGCATGGTTGAGAATATCATCTTCAGACCAACATTGGGTTGCGGGAAATTATACCGTTGAAGTAAAAAGGGCAGAAGTGAAGGCAAACATGCTCAATATAAGATCCGGAGCCGGTTCGCAATTTCCTAAAATTGACAGCTTGGTTAAAAATACAGAAGTGTTTATTGTAGCACAACAAGATGGCTGGAGTCAGATTAGTATGGAGTCAAAATGGGTGAGTGATAAATACTTGAATTTTAGTTAGTAAAACTTCAATTTTTTCAATGAAATCAGTAGTTAGCTTTGATGTAGAGAAGGTAAGAAATGACTTTCCACAGATTGCCAATAATCATGATCTTGTATATTTAGACAATGCTGCAACTACATTCAAGCCATCACGTGTGATAGAGGCAATCAGCACTTTCTATGCAACTGATAACGCAAATGTGCATAGAGGCATACATAGCCTAAGCCAAAAGGCAACAGCAAAGTTTGAAATGGCACGCAATACTGTTGCCCGATTTATCAATGCAAATACTTCAAAGGAAATTGTTTTTACAAGTGGTGCCACAGAATCAATAAATCTTGTTGCTTTTAGTTTTGGAGCATTGCTGAAACCGGGTGATGAAATTCTCATTTCAAATATGGAACATCATTCTAATTTAGTTCCTTGGCAACAATTGTGTGAACGCAAGGGCTGCAAACTCAACGTAGTTGCTGTAAATGCAAATGGAGAAATTGAAGATGATGACTTTGACAGACGACTTAATGAACAGACGAAAATCGTTGCCATTACACATGTTTCAAATACGCTCGGCACGATTAATCCTGTAAAAAAAATCATTACAAAAGCGCATGCTTATGGTGCAAAAGTATTGATAGATGGTGCCCAAAGCGTACAGCATTTGTGTATTGATGTTCAAGATTTAGACTGCGACTTTTTTGTATTCTCAGGGCATAAGTTATTTGGACCTACAGGTATTGGGATACTTTATGGTAAAGAAGCGCTTTTAGAAAAAATGCCACCCTATCAAACCGGAGGTGAAATGATTGCAGATGTTAGTTTCCAAGAAATTAAATTCAATGAAATTCCATATAAATTTGAAGCCGGAACTCCAAATATTGCGGGTGCAATAGGATTGGCAGAGGCGATTCTTTATTTTACTCAGCTAGATAGAAACGAATTGTTGGAATATGAAAATACACTGCTTACCCATGCACTTGATGGACTGAGTCAAATTAAAGGGATGCAAGTACTGGGTCATGCTTCGCCTCAAGCGCCTATTATTTCATTCAATGTTCAGCATGTTCATCCTTATGACTTGGGAGTGTTATTAGACAAACAAGGGTTTGCAGTGCGTACAGGACATCATTGTACCCAACCTCTCATTGATTTCTTTAAGATCCAGGGGACTGTTCGCTGCTCACTTGCTTTTTATAATTCAAAGGCAGAGATAGAAAAGTTTATCCAAAGTGTTGACAAGAGTGTAAGCATGTTAAGAGGATAGAAAATGACTATACAAGAAAAACAAGATGCAATCATTGCTGAATTTGCGCCATTACATACTTGGATGGAGAAATATGAACATATTATTCAAAAAGGCAAACAACTGCCGACAATGGATTCCACTTTGAAAATAGATGATAATCTCATTAGAGGATGTCAGGCAAAAGTGTGGTTATTTGCTCATGTAAATGAAGGGAAAATCCAATTAACAGCAGATTCGGATACGTTGATAACAAAAGGCTTGATTGCACTCATTATTCAGGTATTTCATAATGAGTCTGCTAGAGAAATATTGAAAGCAGATTTGTATGTTTTTGATAAAATCGGATTAAAAGAACATTTGGAACCTACGCGTGCAAATGGCTTACTTAGCATGATAAAGCACATAAAATTATTGGCTTTAAGTGCCGGTAGATGAGCTATAATATGACGTTAAAGCATACATTTGTAACATGGATTTACAAGGTACAATTGCTGTCATTACGGGAGTTTCAAAAGGTATAGGCAAACATCTCTCAGAACAATTATTAAACAAAGGTGTGATAGTGTATGGTATTGGTCGAAACAACTCAATACACCACCCTCATTTTACTTTCATCCGATGTGATGTACGTAAGCAAGCAGATGTTGATGCAGCGTTTGATACCATCTTTCAAGATACTCATAACAAGGTTGATATTTTAGTAAACAATGCCGGTTTAGGTTATTTTGGTTTATTGGAAGAAATGCCTGTTGGGCAATGGCATGAAATGTTTGAAACCAATATTAACGGAATTTTTTATTGTGTAAGAAGGGTGTTGAGAACAATGAAACAAAGAGGAGAGGGGCATATCATTAATATTGCATCCACTGCGGGATTGGATGGTATGGCTCAAACTGCAGGATATTGCAGTTCTAAATTTGCAGTAAGGGGTTTTAGCGAGTCCTTGTATAAAGAAGTGCGTGAATATGGAGTGAAAGTAACTTGTGTTTATCCCGGCAGTGTCAAAACAGATTTCTTTAGAAATAGCCCTGTTATAAAAGCCCACGACAATATGCTGATGCCTGAAGAGCTGGCAAGTTTTTTAGTACAAGCATTAGAAACATCAAGTAATTTTCATCAAGTCAACTTAGAAGTTAGACCTTTAATGCCTAAGGGTCGCAAAATGTATGAATGATTAATGGCTGTTCTCTAAGCCAAAAATTTTGGCAGATTCGAGTGCTTGCAGATGTAGCATCTCTAACCCATTTTTTATCTGTGCCCCACGAGCTTTGCACTCTCTCAACAATAGAGTTTCTTCGGGATTATAAATTAAATCATATACAAGATGTTGGGGTGTAATGGCTGACAAGTCAATATCTATACAAGAATCTGGATATTGAGACATGCCCAAGGGTGTAGTATGAATCCAAAGTTTGTGAGAATGTAATATTTCTCTGTTTAGAGATGTGTAGCTTGTGGTTTCGTTAGATAGACTCCTGCTCACAACCAAATATTGGATGTTGAGTTGAGTTAATGCATACTTAACCGCTTGTGCGGCACCGCCATTTCCAAAAATCAATGCCTTGTGATGTTCATTTTTCAGCAAAGGTTTTAAACTTTGAAGAAAGCCAATACAATCAGTATTATACCCTGTTGTAACAATCTGTTGATGTGTTCTTTCTATCTTCATACAATTAACTGCGCCTATCATGGCTGCATGGGGAGGTACTTTGTCGAGGTAATTGATGACAGATTGTTTGTGGGGAATAGTTACATTAAGTCCTATTAAATTTGGGTGATTGCGGATGAGTAGTGGTAACTGATTGATTTCCGGAAGAGGAAAGAGTTTGTATGAAAAATTGGTGATGTGATTTGTGGCAAAATACTCCCCAAACCATTTTGGAGAAAATGAATGAGCAAGCGGAAAGCCGATTAAGCCGATTTCTTTTTCCATTTTGCTTTCACAAATTCAATAATGATAGGCAAGATAGACACTAAGATAATACCTAAAATTACCTTTTCAAAGTTGTTTCTAATAATGTCATTATTGCCGAACCAATATCCTGCTAAAGTAAGCAGAATTACCCAAACAGCTCCGCCTATAACATTATAAGAGACGAATTTGCCGTAGTGCATTTCCCCCAATCCTGCGACAAAAGGTGCAAATGTTCTTACAATCGGTACGAACCTCGCAAGTACAATGGTCTTTGCACCGTGTTTTTCAAAGAAATGATGGGTCTTTTCCATGTATTTAGGGTTGACAAGTTGTTTTCCTCTATATTTCCAACCTAACACTTTATTGCCGGCATACTTGCCAATAAAATAATTGACTGTATCTCCCAATATGGCGGCAATTAAAAGGAGAATCAACAATATCCAAATGTTAAGAACATTGTCTTGTGCTGCAAATAATCCTGCAGCAAAGAGCAGAGAATCCCCTGGTAGGAAAGGCATAATCACTAAACCGGTTTCAACAAAAATAATTAAAAATAAAATTGCGTAAATCCATACTCCATAATGATCAATCATTGCTCCTAAGTGTGTGTCTAAATGGAGGAAAAAGTCTAATACTTTGTGTAACATAATTGAGGCAGGCAAAGCTATCTTTAATTTATAATTAATAGTAGATAAAAAAGTGTATTTTCGCACCCTCAAAATTTAAAAGCAAAGAATAGTAATTATGAATGATTATTTGATTTACTTGATTCCCATTGCAGGAGCCATAGGTTTGATAGTGATGGCTATTAAATCCGCTTGGGTTAACAAACAAGATGCAGGAGACGCAAAGATGCAAGAATTGGCTGGTTATATCGCAAAAGGTGCGATGGCATTTCTTAAAGCAGAATGGAAAATCCTTTCTTACTTTGTTGTAATTACCGCAATTTTATTAGGATGGAGTGGTACTTTGGTTGAAACCTCCAGTCCTGTGATAGCAATTTCCTTTGTGATAGGTGCTGTTCTTTCAGCAACAGCTGGATATATTGGAATGAATGTCGCAACAAAGGCTAATGTGCGTACAACACAAGCAGCGAAAACAAGCTTAGCTAAGGCGTTAAAGGTTTCATTTACCGGAGGCACTGTGATGGGATTAGGAGTTGCAGGATTAGCAGTTGTGGGTTTAGGCTCAATTTTCATCGTGCTATATAATATTTTTGTAATCAACACCGGTGGAGATGTGAATGGAAAAGAGATGGAAACTGCACTGGAAGTCTTAGCAGGTTTTTCATTAGGTGCAGAATCTATTGCACTTTTTGCACGTGTAGGTGGTGGAATCTATACGAAAGCTGCAGACGTAGGTGCTGACCTTGTTGGAAAAGTGGAAGCAGGTATTCCTGAAGATGATGTAAGAAACCCCGCAACCATTGCGGATAATGTGGGAGACAATGTAGGAGATGTTGCAGGTATGGGTGCTGACCTTTTTGGATCTTATGTTGCAACTATTTTGGCAACTATGGTTTTAGGTCGTGAAATTGAATCATTTGACAATTTTGGTGGAATAGCTCCAATTCTTCTTCCTATGGTTATTGCCGGTTTAGGTCTTATCTTTTCTATTGTTGGTACTTTGTTTGTTCGAGTATCAAATGAAAATTCAAGTGTGCAAAAAGCATTAAATATTGGTAATTGGTCTGCAATTATTCTGACCGGTATCACAGCCTTTGGAGCCGTTAAGATAATGCTTCCTGAGACAATGGAAATAAGAGGTTATGAATTCTCTTCAATGGATGTCTTTTACTCTATCGTTTTAGGATTGATAGTAGGTGCATTAATGAGTATTGTTACAGAATTTTATACAGCTATTGGTAAACGTCCTGTTAATACTATTATCAAACAATCAGCAACAGGTCATGCTACAAATATTATCGGAGGACTTGCAATCGGTATGGAATCGACAGTGATTCCTATTATTGTTTTAGCTGCCGGTATTTATGGCTCTTATGAGTTTGCAGGGTTATATGGTGTGGCAATTGCTGCTGCCGGTATGATGGCAACAACTGCCATGCAGCTTGCTATTGACGCATTCGGACCTATCGCTGACAATGCTGGTGGAATTGCTGAGATGAATCAACTACCTCCTGAGGTAAGAGAAAGAACAGATAACTTAGATGCTGTCGGAAATACTACTGCTGCAACAGGAAAGGGTTTTGCGATTGCTTCTGCAGCACTCACTTCATTGGCATTGTTTGCCGCCTTCGTTGGTGTTGCGGGTATAGACAGCATTGACATTTTTAAGGCGAAGGTCTTAGCAGGATTATTTGTTGGTGCGATGATTCCTTTCATTTTCTCTTCTTTGGCAATTGCTGCTGTGGGAAGAGCTGCAATGGATATGGTGAATGAAGTACGTAGGCAGTTCAGAGAGATAAAAGGGATTATGGAATATGAAGCTCGTCCTGAATATGAAAAATGTGTAGAGATTTCTACAAAAGCATCAATCAGAGAAATGATTGCTCCCGGTGCTATTGCCTTATTAACGCCTGTGGTTGTTGGATTTATTTTTGGACCAGAAGTTCTTGGAGGGCTATTGGCAGGTGTTACTGTTTCTGGAGTTTTGATGGGAATTTTCCAAAATAATGCAGGTGGTGCTTGGGACAACGCTAAAAAATCATTTGAGAAAGGAGTTGAGATTAATGGAGAAACTTTTTACAAGAAATCTGAACCTCACAAAGCATCTGTAACAGGTGATACAGTTGGAGATCCATTTAAGGATACTTCCGGTCCTTCTATGAATATTTTGATTAAGCTAATGTCAATTGTGGCGTTGATTATTGCACCGCATTTGAACAGTGCCAATTCATCTATGGGTTCTGCATGTTGCAGCAATAAAGCAGAAACAGAACTTTGTATTGATAAAGATGGACATGAACAGGCTTGCCATAATATGGATAAAGAGTGTTGCAAGAAGGGTATGGAGAAAAAGGAATGTTGTAAAAAAGACAAATCTGATAAGACTTGTTGCAAAGATAAAAAAGAGAAGAAAGGCGCATGTTGTAGCCATAAAAAGGAAAATCAAGAGCCACAATCAACCCAGCTTGATAGTTCCGCTCATTTGCATAATCACTAATAATTTTATTTGTATTCTCCCTCTTACAACTGTCCAAAGACAGCCGTAAGTGGGAGTTGAGGGATTCGAACCCCCGACCACTTCCGTTTGTAAACGGGATGCTCTAAACCAACTGTTTAAAAGGATTCGGGGATATTTTGAGTTTTAATCAACTCTTGGATACGGGTTTTAGATTTCCAGCTTTTAATTTCCTTTTCTCTAATCAAAGCATCTTCTTTATTGTAACACTTTTCGCAAAAAACCAGTACCCAATCTTTAGCTCTGGCAGTGTATCCCTTATGTTTTGAGAGGTGTTTGTTTAATCTGACCCTGACATCACCGGCAGTGAACCCACAATAGAACCTGTTTAACACATTAGAGAAAATAATGTAAACTGAGAACATGCTTATAAACAAAAAAGGCTGTCCAAAGACAGCCGTAAGTGGGAGTTGAGGGATTCGAACCCCCGACCCTCTGCTTGTAAGGCAGATGCTCTAAACCAACTGAGCTAAACTCCCAATATTTCATCTCAGCGAACCTCGACCACTCCCGTTTGTAAATGGGATGCTCTAAACCAACTGAGCTAAATCATTGTAATATTGTTTGTTAAAGAACTGAATCTCTTGCTAAGAGGGCTGCAAATATATGGTTAAAATGCAATTCCAAAAATTTTTTTTAAAAATTAAATCAATGTTGATTTGTGTATTAGTTTTTTCGTGTGAACACTACTCTTGTGTTGTTTTGCGTTTCTTTAACTACAACTCTAAACATAGGTGAAAAAAATACTCAAAATTGTCTCCATCACGCTTCTGATTGTAGTTGCAGGACTTACAATTACAATTTATTCATTGTCGGATAAGTTGGAAAAAGTGCTCTTGAAAGAAATCAATGAACAGTTAGCTGTTGAAGGTTCATTCAAAAAGTTAGATGTTACTTTTTGGACTACTTTTCCGAATGTGAGTTTGCGTATGGAGCATTTGACGCTCAAAGAATCCACAACTTTGATTGATAATTATCTATTGGAAGCAGATGCATTCTATTTACAATTTAATTTAGTTGAGGCTATATTTGGTAAATATGAGTTAGAGAAAGTATCTGCTGATAATTTGATTCTTCGCCTTGCGGTAAAAGGAGACAAGGAGAATTTTGTTCTTCTTAAAAGTAACAGTACTGATTCCATTAATGACAAGCGAATCAAGATTGATTTAAAGGCGATTCAATTGCATGATGCACAAATTGAATATCATGATTTGAGTGACACCACAGTTATTGTCTATGATTTTGAACGAATTAAGTCTAAAGGTAAAGTTGAAACGGATAAAGTTGATTTTAAATTAGATGCAAAAGGTGCATGCAAGAAATTTGTGATTAGTGGAGACACTTTACCTGTTGACAAAGTAACTGCTCTCAATGCGCAATTAACTTATGAAATTGAACAAGAAACTCTTTTTATCAAAAAGGGGAGTCTTGATATTGACAAAACACTCTTTGGGGTCGAAGGTTCTTTTGTTTTTGCTGATATTGACTCAATGGATTTGAGAATTAATTCTAAAGCAAGTAAGATTAGTAAAATTGCCGTTTTGATGCCGCAGTCTGTTGGAGATGTTTTTATAAAAATGAAGTCTGAGGGTGATTTTAATGTAAGTGCTCAAATTGCAGGTAAATTTGGAGGAGTCAACATCCCGACAATTGAAGCACAGATAAAGATAAAAGAAGCTAAGCTCTATCCTGTTAATGGGCAGAAACCCATGGAAAACATTAATCTAAACGCTAATCTTACCTTTTCAAAAAGTACGGAATATGTACAAATACCTGTCTTTAGCTTTAAGTTAGGTGAGCATAATTTTGGCGGTAATATTGATTTAAAAGGTTTTAGTGACCCTTATATAGCCGGAAATTTGAAGGGTAAAATAGATTTAGGATATTTAAACGATTTATTTGATTTTGAAGGAGTTCAAATGAGTGGGCAGTTGGATTGTAACATTAATTTAATCGGTAAAATTTCTGAAATAAGTTCAATGAAGCAGTTCCAAGATAAAGGCGTGATTGGGCAGATGCAGTGGAGCAATATTTCCTTTAGTTCACAGCATGAGATGTTTAAAAATTGGGAAATTCAAAATTGTAATGCAGGCTGGAAATTAAAGGGGAATCAACTGAGTGCGAATAATATTACCGGTCAATTAAACAATGCTGATTTTAAGTTAAATATTTCTTTAGATGGATTGTTGCCTTTTATTTTCAATGATAAGAAGATGGAATTGTATGCAGATTTGGTAACTGATAGAATTGAATTGCCTCTAGAGATGTTGGGAGAACATAATAGCGATTTTAATGAAGATGTTGATACAGCTACAGATTTGTTTACAATGTTTCCGCAACATTTAACGCTTGATTTGAATTTTGAGGTGGCTGATTTCAAAGCGAAGAATATTTCTATTACAGACTTTAAAGGCGCATTGTTTGCCAATGAAAACCAAATTAAGTTTTCAAATATATCAGGAGGATTAGTAGAAGGAAGTTTTACAGGCTCTGTACTGATTAAAAAACATGATGAGCAAAGTGTTTTCAGCAATGTGGACATAGAAGGAAAGGCTCTGAATATTCACAAACTTTTTGAAATGTTTGATAATTTTGGTCAAGAGGAAATTACGGCTTCTAATTTTGAAGGTAAATTGGATTTGAATACACAAATGGTTTTGATTATTGGTAGAGACGGCTCATTCTCAAAGGAGAATCTTTATGCATTTTCTGACTTAACAATTAAAGACGGGATTCTTAAAAACTATGAACCTATGAAGTCGCTCTCTGATTATGCCGAGGTGTCCGAATTGGAAAACATTCGATTTGGGGTACTCTCCAACACCATTGAAATCAAGGATGGGGAAATTAATTTTCCTTTTATGGACTTAGGAAATAGTATCTTAAACATCAAAATTATGGGTAAACACAATTTTGATAATTATATGGATTATACATTTAGAGTTCGTCTTTCCGATGCCTTAGCTGCCAAATATCATTGGCGCACAAAAAAGAACAAAGAGGATTTTGAAGATTTGGGAAATAAAGGGGTTGCATTGTACATCAGAATGACCGGTTATCCTGATGACCTGAAGTTTAAGGTTGAGAAAATTGGGGTAAAGCCAATTTTGACTCAAGAATCAGTTAAGTCTGAAGTGAAAAATGCACGCGAAGAATTTAAACAGACACTTAAACAAGAGTTTTCATTAGAAAAGCGCGAAGAGCGAAAAAAACAAGAGGCTGAAAACGAGAAAGTTGACTGGGACGAATAGCAGGGTGTTTTTGCTTTTATTTGCAAACTGAAAATTTATGGTACAACTTTTGGCTTAGTGTGCTAAAAGGTTTCACTTAAATATCCAACTTTATGAACAACACTACAATTTTTGCCCGTAAGGGTGTGATGTTAACAGCAGTTCTTTCATTTTTTTCATCCTTTGAGTCGAAAGCACAAGAACAACTTGGATTAATTAATTCTAATTTCTCCGGTACAAATGCTGTTTATCTTAATCCGGCAAATATTGCCACTCCTTTTAACATAGCATACGTAAACCTTTGGTCAAGGGGTATTGGATTTCAAAATGATTTCTTGAAGTATAATGCACCTTTTAAAATTAATAAATGGGCAAATGACAGAATTCCGGATGAGTACTTAGATCCTTATGGGAATTTTGATTTCAAACAGTCATGGCTAAAGCAAATCAATTTGAACGGCAATGCGAAGAATTTTAATTTCAATCAAGATATAAGAGCATTATCATTAATGCTTCCTGTGGGTGAAAAGACTTTTATTTCTTTGAATTTACGCCAACGTACAGGTATTCAAATTCAAGGATTAGATGAAGACTTGGCAAGGGTTGCGCGATATGGAATTAACAATACTAAGTTTGATTTGTTTGGAAATGCTGCCAATCAGTTGCAATATGGAAAAGAACTAGGAACTAAAAGCGGTTTTAAAGCTCATTTTGAATCATGGCAAGAATACAGCTTTTCATTAGGTGGAGTGATTAAAGAGAGTAAGACACACTTGCTTTCAGGTGGAATAACACTCAAGTATTTGAGAGGCATGGGACTGGGACATTTGAGCAGTAGCAATTTGAGTTTTACTGTTGAAAATGGAGATTCAGTTACATTGAATGCGGGTAGTTTTGACTATGCTCACACGCAAGAAAATGCTATGATGAAACCTCTGATACAACCGGTAGAATGGTTTGACCAAGCCACAACAGGACATGGTGTTGGGCTGGATATTGGGTTTAATTGGATGAAAAAGAGAAGTCGTTCTTCGTTTAGGAAAAGTGGTTTCTGGGACTGGGGATGTAACTATTATCAACAATATGATTGGAAGTTTGGTGCTGCTTTAATGGATTTGGGATTTATTCAGCATAGAAAGGGTGTAAATGCTTATAACGTTGATTTTTCTTCTCCATTTGGGTTAGGGGTAAGAACAAATATGCTCAATGGATTCACCAATGCTTACAGAGATGGTTTTGATGATGTGGATGCAGATTTAATCAACCGACTGCCTGCATCTGATGTTACAAACAAAAACACTTTTACATCTTATTTGCCTGCTGCGTTTACCGCTCAAGGTGATTTTAGATTAGGAAACAGAACCTATTTAGGTATAAACTATCAACAAAGCCTCAAATCCACTACGTCTTTTGGATTGAATGCTGCGAATTTTATTTCTTTTATACCGCGTATTGAAGGGTATTTTGCGGAAGCCGCTCTGCCAATTACAGTATCTAATACATTCAAAAATATTAATGTAGGGTTTTATACTAAATTGTGGATTTTCCATATTGGTTCTGATAATTTAGGAGGATTGTTAAACCTATCTGCGAATAAAGAATTTACAGGAGCTTCTCTTTATGGCGGATTTTCTTTGCCAATCCCTTATTGTACCGGTGGTTCTTGGGTAGAAAATAGAACCAATACTAAGATTTACCATTATCCTGAGGAAGAAAAACCTGAAGACAAACCAAAGGATGAGACTAAGCCCGATTCTGTTATACAACAACAACCGGATACTGTATATATTACTGTGAAAGACACCGTTCAAGTGCCTCAACAAAATCCTGATTGGGAGAAAAAAGAATTAGAATACAAAAACAAACAAAAAGAGTTAGAAAAACGTATTGAAGAATTAGAAAATAAAAAGCCTAATACTACAGCAAATTGTGTGGAATGTGAGAAGAATCTTAGAAATGAAAGAATTAATAATGAGAAGACTCGCAAAGATTTAGTTTATGAAAGAGAAAGAAATATCAACCTTGAGAGAGAAAACAATACCCTCAAAGAGAGGTTACATATTATAGAAACTCAAAAAATCAAGTGCGAAAATGATAGAACTGCTAACCTAAGAGAGATAGATAATCTGAATAAAAAGATCTCCGCCATTGAGTTGGAATTAGCAGATTGCAGAAAACGCACTACTCCTGAAAGACCTGATGAAGAAGTAAAGAGGCTCAACGATAAAATTGTGCAGTTAGAGAATGATAAAAAGAATCTTGAGACACAAAGAGACAAATGCAATAAGACCAATGATGAACTCGCAGTTAAAATCACTCAGTTGCAAAACGATGCGGATAAGTGTAAAAAAGAACTTGAAGAATATAAAGCAAGGGTAGAGAAACTCAATAAAGAGAATGAAAAGCTCAATATTGATATCACTAAAGCACGCGACAGTATAAAGATGTTGCAAGCCAAAATTACGGATGGTGAGTGTAACAAGAAGTTAGATGAATTGAACAACAAAATTATTTCGCTTGAAACCGATAAGAAGAAATGTGACGAAGAAAATGCTAAGAAAGAAGTTGTTATCCTTAACTATAAAAAGGATATAGAAGCTAAAGACAAGCGTATTAAAGAATTGAGCGATTCGCTCAACGCAATTGTCATCAAACTAAAATCTTGTAACGAACAATATGATAATGCGCTACGCGAATACCAATATGCAATGCAGCAGGTGAAAGATTTGCAGAAACAGCTCAAAGATTGCCAAGATAAAGCACAATCCGGGAATAATTCAGGGGGTAACAATGACGCTGAAATCCAAGCATTGCAGAAAAAGTTAGATGATGCCAATGATCAAGTAAAGACACTTGAAGCTAAGGTTGTCGAACAACAAACGCAATTAAGCAATATGCAAAGCAAACAAGATGAATTGAACAAAAAGTTGAAAGATTGCGAAGATTCAAAATCAAATTTAGATCAGACTGCTAAAATAAAAGAATTGGAAACAAAGATTACTGATTTGCAAAACAAATTAGATAAGTATCAGTCTGATTTAACTCAATCCCAAAACAAGGTGAAAGACTTGGAAGCTAAAATTCAGCAATGTGAGAACGAAAAAGGTAAATTAGGAACTGGCGATAATCAAGATGCTGACAAACGTATAGCAGAAATTGAAAAAGAGAAGTCAAGCCTTCAACAACAATTGGATGAAGCTAACAAGCAATTACAAACCAAAGAAAATGAATTTGCAAACTTGAAAAAACAAGTTGAGAGCCAGAAGTTGGAACTTGCAAATTGTAAAAAGAATCAAAGCAATTTTGATAAAGTGCTGCATGATAAAGACTCCATACAACGCGCAAATATTCAATTACAAAATGATTTGAGGAACTGTAGAGAAAATAAAGAAGGTCAAGGGAATGTGATTCCTGGTACCAATACACCATCCGAGACCAAAGGAAATTCATCATCCGTCATCATTCCTTCGGGTTCATCTCAGATTCCGGGTGGTATCAATGGAGGAACTACTAGAACCGGTAGCAGAACGAGTACCAATACGAAGCGCACTACTGAGACCGGAAATTCAAAAACCGAGTCAGGAACTTCTTCCAATAGCAATACGAACAGAGAGGGTTCAACTAATTCCAATCGTGGAGGAAGACGTTAAAAATTTTTAAAAAATATTTCATTGTGTAAATAGTTTGAGTAATTTTGTTGCTCAAACTATTTACTTGTGATAGATATACTGATTTCGTCCAAAACTCGTGTTAAGTTGCTGCTTAAATTCTTTTTGAATGCAAGTACCAAAGCGTATCTGCGAGGTTTGGAAGAAGAGTTTGGCGAGTCCACAAATGGGATTCGTCTTGAGTTGAACCGCTTTGAAGAAGCAGGGATGCTACAGTCATATTCTCATGGGAATAAGAAATTTTTTAAAGTTAATACTAAACACCCTCTTTTTGAAGACATTCATAACATTGTCCTCAAGTTTGTAGGCTTGGATAAAATCGTGGATTCCATCATTAGTCAATTGGGAAGTTTGGAAGAAGTGTATGTGGTCGGAAATTTTGCCAGAGGCTTGGATTGTGATATCATTGACTTAGTATTTGTTGGTCAGGTGAATCAGGCTTATTTGGTTGAACTGATTGCAAAAGCAGAAATGAAAATTAGCCGGAAAATCAGATATATAACGTATGAACAGTCTGAGTTTTCGTTAGATAAAATAAAAGACGGATTAGCAGAACCGCTCCTTTTATGGAGTAAGTAAGTTTTTGCAATTCGTTGATATACTTGGCTTTGCTTGGTTAATATGTAACTGAGGAAGCGGAGCCGTGAAAAATGGGTACAGGCTAATAATAGGACAAACAGGATGAGTGTAACAATCATTGATAAACATAAAATTTGGAATGCACTCTATTTGAAATCAAGACACGAGAAAAAAGTGGCGCAACTGTTTGAAAATCTTGGATTAGAGTATTATTTACCGCTTATCAAAAGATTGAGTATCAGGTCTGACCGAAAGAAATGGATAGAAGAGCCGCTGTTTAGAGGTTATATTTTTGTTCCCGCTAATGTGCAAATTTCAGAAAAGGTCTTGTTTGTTCCGGGTGTGGTTGCCTATGTAAATTACAATGGAAGTCATGCTGTTGTTAAGCAAAGTGAATTGCAGATCCTTCAAACCCTCATTGATAAAGGCTATCACATCGATGCAGATGCGGGTAAGGAATTAGAAATTGGTGACAAAATCACAATTGCGAGCGGTCCGCTAAAGGGAATGGAAGGCTATATTTTGGAAGCAAGGGGAGATACTTATTTCTTGATTTCTGTTGAGAGTATTGGGCAAATGCTCAAGGTTAAAATCTCAAAGGAAGTCTTGGTAAAGAATTAATCATCGGGCGTTCACCACAAATAGATTGTAAGTTGATGCTTAAATACAGTTATCTGTTTCTGTTCTATCCGATTCTTGTGTTATGGGTTGTGTTGACAACCTACACTTCTGCTCCGGTTTTGCCTGAAAGACTGATTTTTCTTCACGCTTTGCTGTATTTGCTTGCTTATTTTCTGCCTTCAAATACTTTGCGTTCGGTTTATGTTTTTGCTGTCTATATCCTGACATTGGTGCTGATTTTTTTTGAAGCAGCCTTTGCTTGTATATATCATGATCAAATTACGTATTCAATCGTATATATTTTGTTGGAAACCAATGTGGCGGAAGCCGGTCAATACCTTAATGTGTATCTCAACAGTAAGATTATCACGCTGATTTTGGTGTTTTTGATTCCTTCAGTTTTTATTTTAATAGCAGTCAATAAAGCCATACATCGTTACACCCCTTCAGATTATTTTGGATTTGTCAAAACCGGATTGCATAAAGGCGGTAAATGGATCAAACACTTGTCTGTACTTGCTATTATTTTAATTAGCAGTTCGATTTATATTTCAGCGGGTCACTTTAAGCATCATGTTTTCAATAAAATGATAAAGGGTTACACGCTTTATCACCAAGAGGTGGAGCGATACAAGAACTTCCTTCATCATTCTGATAACAGTACTTTTCTTCAACATGTGGTAAATCAAGATGATGACCAAAAACAAACCTTGGTTGTTATTATTGGTGAAGCAACTGCAAGGAATCACATGGGAGTGTATGGATATTATAGAAATACTACACCTCGCCTTAAACAAATGTCAGACGCGCTTTTGTTTTTTGAAGATGTGATTAGCCCTCATGCAAATACAATTGCATCGTTAGAAAAAGTGTTGACCTTTGGTTCAACTGCACATCCTGAAGATGTTGAAAAAGGGAGTATAGTACAATTAGCACAAAAAGCAGGATATAAAACCTATTGGATTTCTAATCAAATCCCACTTGGGTTATACGAAACATTAGTAACAATGATTGGAAAAACCACCGACCGAAGTTTTTTTACAAATCTTGGTAGTGCAGAGGTGCAAAGTTCTTATGATGAAAATTTATTCCCATTTATTCAATTGGCATTAGATGAGCAGGTGAATAAAAAAATAATCTTCGTTCATATTTTAGGAACCCATTCAGTGTATGATTGGCGTTATCCTGAAGCATATAATGTGTTTACAGACGCTCCCAGAACTCCCTATCCTTCTGAGAGAGCTACCCAAGCAATCAACACCTACGACAATGCTGTTTTATACAATGATTATATAGTAAGCAGTATTATTAAAATGCTCGAGAATAATACACAAAAAAATGCAACAGGTCAATTGGTGTATTTTTCAGATCATGGTGAAGAAGTCTATGAAACGATCAATTTTGAGGGACATGCAGAACCGATTGCAACATATCCTATGTATGAAATTCCTTTTATTTATTGGACGAATCAAAGCGATAAGAAAGAGGCATATTCATCATTTACAAAAAGAAAATATATGACTGATGATCTGATTTACTCCATAGCAGATTTGATGAATATACAATTTGAAGGCAGAGATGACAGCAAGAGTGTTTTTAGCAATTCATTCATCTCAAAACCTCGCATAGTCAAAGGCGATCAGGACTTTGACTTGCAAATTTTAGCAAAGAAATAAAGACTTTATCAATTTATAAAGATGGTACAACAACATAAAATAGCAGTAATTGGTCTGGGATATGTAGGCTTGCCGCTGGCATTAGAATTTTCAAAAAAATATCCTGTATTAGGATTTGACATTAACCAAAAAAGGATAGCTGAGTTAAGCAAGGGCGAAGACCACACAAGGGAAGCTGATTTGGTAGAACTGCATGAGGCGCTTACAAGAGGCAAAGCGATTGGTCAGACACAAGCAGAATCAACCGGATTAAAATTTTCTGCAAATGAAGAAGAACTTAGCAATAGCAATGTATTCATTGTTACTGTCCCTACACCGATTAATGAGTTTAAAGCTCCTGATTTAACACCTTTAATCAAGGCATCTGAGATGATAGGCAGACACTTGAAACAAGGCGATATTGTGATTTATGAATCAACTGTATATCCGGGGTGTACCGAAGAAGTATGTGTGCCTGCATTAGAAAAAACTTCAAATCTAAAGTTCAATCAAGAATTTTATTGTGGTTACTCTCCAGAGAGGATTAATCCCGGTGACAAGGTGAATACATTGACAAAAATCAAAAAAGTAACATCAGGTTCAACACCTCAAATTGCAGAGATTGTCAATAACCTATATGCTTCAATCATTACAGCCGGAACACATCTGGCACCAAGCATGAAAGTGGCAGAAGCGTCAAAAGCGATTGAGAATGCGCAGAGAGATATCAACATCAGTTTTATGAATGAGTTAGCGTTAATTTTTGAGCGTATTGGTATTGATACAACAGATGTGATTGAAGCCGCCTCCACCAAATGGAATTTCTTGAAATATAAACCCGGATTAGTAGGAGGTCATTGCATTGGTGTAGATCCATATTATTTAGCACACAAAGCAGAAGCAGTTGGCTATCATCCTCAAGTGATACTGTCAGGAAGGCGAGTGAATGATATGATGGGCGTCTTTGTAGCCAATCGTGTTATTAAATTGATGATTGAGAAAGGTCATAAAGTAAAAGGGGAGAATGTGTTAATCTTAGGCGTTACATTCAAAGAGAATTGCCCTGATACCCGTAATACCAAAGTAACCGATATTTATCATGAACTTTCACAATTTGGGTTGAATGTTGATATATATGATCCTTGGGCAGATGCTGATGAAGTCATGCACGAATATAAGATTCAGTTGTTACCTTCTTTGAATGGCAAGCAGTATAATGCTATCATTCTTGCAGTGTCTCACAATGAATTTTTAGAGATTCAATATGAGAAACTCAAACACCCTGATGCTGTGATTTTTGATACCAAGTCGTTCTTAGACAGGTCGATGGTGGATGAAAGATTATAAAATCCTAAAAGTGTCATACTGAGTGTTTTGCGCAGCAAAACGTATCGAAGCACTACACTTTTTCATTCAAATAAAAACAAGTTAAAAAAGATATAACACTTTGTTTACAACAGAAATAAAACCCAAAACCAAATGGTATGATATAGACTTCAAAGCCATTTGGCAATACCGCGACCTGCTCATGCTCTTTGTTCGCAGGGATTTTGTAGCGGTATATAAGCAAACAGTGCTTGGTCCGATATGGTTCTTTGTGCAGCCGATATTGACCACCATTACCTTTACTTTTATCTTTGGTAATTTTGCCAAGATTTCAACAGACGGAGTGCCTCCTATAATTTTTTATTTGAGTGGACTTACCTTTTGGAATTATTTTGCAAGTTGTCTTACCGGAACAAGCAATACCTTTGTATCAAATGCAAGTATTTTCGGTAAAGTATATTTCCCGCGTCTGATAACACCAATTTCTGTAGTAATATCCAATCTCATCAAATTTGGTATCCAGCTTGTCTTGTTTCTTGTTGTCTTCTTTTATTATTGGTGGCAGGGCAGTATTCAGCCTAATGCAACCATTGCCTTGTTACCCTTATATATACTCATGATGGCAGGCTTGGGACTCGGATTTGGTATTTTTATTTCATCTCTCACAACCAAGTACAGAGACTTCACATTTTTAGTAGGTTTTGGTGTGCAGTTGTTGATGTATGCCTCGCCAATTATCTATCCATTCAGTATTTTGAGTGAAAAAATGCGGTTTATTTTAAACATGGTAAATCCTATGAGTTCTATTATAGAAGCTATCAAGTACGGATTTTTGGGCGAAGGGGTGTTTAGCATCCAGAATTTAGCAATCAGTTTTACCTATATGCTGATTCTGTTGTTTGTTGGTATTGTCGCTTTCCACAAAGTGGAGAAGAGTTTTATGGATACGGTGTAGAGGAGTAATCATGAGTGATATAGTCATCAAAGCAGAAAATATATCCAAACAGTATCGTTTGGGGCAGGTGTCGGCAGGGACAATGGCAAATGATTTTAAAAGATGGGCTTATAAAATCAGAGGTAAAGAAGACCCTTTTTTGAAAGTTGGAGAAACCAATGACCGCTCCACAAAAGGAAGTTCTGATTATGTGTGGGCACTTAGAGATATTAACTTTGAGGTAAAACAGGGGGAGGTATTAGGCATAATCGGAAAGAATGGGGCGGGAAAGAGTACTTTATTAAAACTTCTTTCAAGAGTAACAACTCCAACAACAGGAAGTATAAAGGTTAGAGGTCGCATGGCTTCCTTGCTTGAAGTAGGCACGGGTTTTCACCCTGAATTGACCGGCAGAGAAAATGTGTTTCTGAACGGAGCTATTATGGGAATGAGCAAAGCCGAAATAAAAGCTAAGTTTGATGAGATAGTAGATTTTGCAGGAGTGGAAAGGTATATTGATACACCTGTAAAAAGGTATTCTTCTGGTATGCATGTTCGTTTGGGTTTTGCGGTAGCGGCACATTTGGAACCTGAAATTTTAGTTGTTGACGAAGTGTTAGCAGTAGGAGACGCAGAGTTTCAAAAGAAATGTCTGGGCAAAATGAAATCTGTAAGTGGCGAGGGAAGAACGGTTTTGTTTGTCAGTCATAATATGGGGGCAATTCAAACACTTTGTACCAAAGCAATTTATTTAAAGAATGGTCTGCTACACAGTTCAGGAGCCACAGAAAGAATGATATCAGAATATTTGACCAATGAAGTTACTCTTCGCGGAGAATTGGATTTTAATTTGAAAGAGGCTCTCCCTGTTCAGATGATTCGGGTTAGAATGTTAGATGAAAGCAATTCTCCAAATTCGCAGTTTAAATGCGGTGAAAAATTTAGAGTTGAGGTTCTGATTGAGTCTAGGGAAAATGCAGGAAACGTTGTATTAGGCATTGGAATTGCCGATAGTATGGATTTGAATATATACTCTGATAAGTCAGAATCTTTCAGTATTGGAAATAAGACACAAAGATTGGCATATACAAACAAGGACACTATATTAGCTCCCGGTAAATATGCCTTAACATTGAATCTGTTTTTTAATGGTAAATCTGTTGACTATAAGGAGAAGGTACTAACCTTTGAAGTTTCAGAAATAACAACAAACGGAATCATTTATAACTTGAAAACGGGAGAAGGTGCAGTGGTAACTCATGGGAACTTTAATGTAGTATAAATGGAAATTTACTTAGGAATAAATTTTGACAGCCACGATACAGCTGTTTTTGCTTTAGATAGTGAGAATAAGACCCCTTTTGCTATCTCTATGGAGAGGCTTACCAGGTTTAAGCATGATACCTTGTTTCCCGTACTTTGTTTAGAGAAGTATATCCAATATAGGGAAATAGATGTAAACAAAGTTAAGAAAGTATATTGTGGCAATTCAAAACTTGGACAAAAGTCTCAGCGATACAGACTTAATCATTATGAATTTGAGATGTTTAAACGAGAGTTTTTGGGTGAGCCTTACTTGAAGGGGTATCTGAATAAACTTGGAGAATTTAACAAACAGAGTCGTTTTAGAAGAGAGATGAGTTTGTTCTTTAAGGGGAAGTTGAGACAGTACAACAATTTTGAAAAATCCGGTGAGACCCAGTTTCAATATCATATTCTGAAAGAGTTATTAAATAAAAAATTTCCGCAAGCAGAGATAGAACTGAGTTATTTTGACCATGAAGAATGTCATGCTGTTTCAAGTTATGTTACATCTCCTTTTGAAGATAATGTGTTGCTTATAACCATGGATGGGCATGGAGACCACAATCATTTTTCAAAAGCGTTTTTATTAAAAGACGGAAAATATACATTATTATCACAATCAACATCACCAGACCGTTTCCTTTACTATACAGGGAAATACTCTACATTTTGGGAGGAGTGCTCTATTGGGGGAATGTACACGTATTTTACAAAGATGTTAGGCTTTACTCCTCACGCAGATGAAGGGAAGGTTGAGGCTTTGGCAGCATACGGAAATCATCAGAACGAAGTGTATAAAAAGATTTGGAAGTGTTTTTCTGTTCAAAAGAATGCCAATGGGTATCCACATATTCTGGTAAATAAGGAAGAAGCAGAAATGTTGTTTTCTTTAGATGAGTTTAAATCCATGCTGATTCAATTTAAAAAAGAGGATTTGTGCGCTGCTATTCAAAAGTTCCTAGAAGAAATAATGTTGCAATATATTTCAGGTTTGATTGAAGTTTCCAAGGCAACAAAGTTATGTTTGAGTGGAGGGGTATTTGCCAATGTCATACTGAATCTGAGGATTTTTAGCGAACTAACCTCTGATATTTATATTATACCCGCCATGGCAGATGACGGAAGTGCAGAGGGGGCTTGTTATATGGCATATCTCGCATCAGGGAAAACCATGACAGATTTGAATTGGATGAAGTCCAACATTATGCCTTATTGGGGAACGTCCTATTCTAAGGAACAAGTTGAAACAACATTAAAGAAGTATGTAAATGAAATAACCTTTGAGGTATATAGTCCGGAATGGCCCGAAAATGCGGCAAGGTTAGTGTCGGAAGGGAAGATTGGTGCATTGTTTCATGGGAGAATGGAATGGGGTCCCAGAGCTTTGGGTAACAGAAGCATTATTGCGGATTGCAGATTTAAAGATGTTACAGAAAAAATTAATAAGTCCATTAAAAACAGACCTTTGTTTCAGCCATTCTGTCCTTCTATTTTAGAAGAAGAAAGAGAGCGTTTGTTTCAAAGTTCTTATTCTAATAAACACATGACTGCTGCCTTTTATTTGAAAGAAGAATTTAGGGATAAAATACCTGCTTCCGCACACATAGACGGAACAGCCAGGGCGCAGTTTGTATCAGAAAAAGAAAACCCAATGTTTTACAGGTATTTGAAAGAGATGAAAAACCTTACAGGCTTTGGAGTCAGTATCAATACTTCTTTCAACAAACACGGACGTACAATTGTGGAAACACCGGAAGATGCTGTCAGGGATTTTTTAGACACAAACTTGGACTTTATGTACGTGGAAGGATTTTTGGTAAAAAGGAAATGAAAGAGCCACAAATAATAAACTTTAGAAAAATAGGAAAACCGACAGAAGGCTACATTTCTGTTGCGGAATTGCAGCAGCAAATACCCTTTGAACTCAAACGTGTTTTTTGGACATACTTCACTCCCGAAGAAGTTGTACGAGGTCGTCATGCTCATTATGAAACGGAAATGGTACTCATAGCAGTAGCCGGCAGAATTGTAGTGAATACCGAAATGCCTGATGGCTCAATGAATGTTTTTGTATTGGACAAACCTGATATGGGAGTATATATGCCAAAGCTCTGTTGGCATACTATGCAGTATTCTCACAATGCGGTGCAGTTGGTACTTGCTTCCAGTTTATACAACGAAGCGGATTATGTAAGAAGTTATAGGGACTTTAAAGAGCTATCCAAATGAAATTTAACAATCGAAATGTGTACATTAGTCCAAAGGCGGTGATTGGGCAGAACGTGAAAATAGGGGATAACACGTCTATATATGATAACGTGATTATCGAAGATAATGTAACAGTTTGCAATGACTGTATCATTGGAGAGCCTTTAGGAAGTTATTATGATAACCTTAATGGTTATAACAATTCTCAAACAACTATAGGAGAGAATTCACTTATAAGAAGTCATACTATTATCTATGCAGGCGTATTCTTAGGAAATTCTTTTTCTTGTGGACATAGGGTAACAATCAGAGAAAACACAGTTTTTGGAAACAATTGTCGTGTTGGCACTTTGTCAGATATTCAAGGATATAGTAAATTTGGAAACTATTGTTGGCTGCATTCAAATGTTCATATTGGTCAAAAATCGACAATTGGTAATTTTGTATTTATTTATCCTTATGTCATTTTTACAAATGACCCGACACCTCCATCTAATATATGTATTGGACCAACTGTTGATGATTACTCACAAATAGCTGTAGGCTCGATTTTACTGCCTGGAGTGAAAGTTGGTAAAAACTGCTTAATCGGTGCGGGAACTGTTGTTGGTAAGGATGTTGATGATTTTCAATTAATGCTTGGTAATCCAGGGAAGGTTATAAAAGATGTGAGAGAGATTAAATCAAGAGAAAAGAATGCTTCTCATTACCCATGGACTTATCATTTTGAAAGAGGAATGCCTTGGGAAGGAGTTGGCTACGATAAATGGATAGACAGTCAATGAAGATTCCCTATTTAAATTTAAAAGATATAAACCTGCGCCATCAGGAGGTGTTGAAAAACACCTTTAATGAGGTATTAGATAGCGGTTGGTATATATTAGGGAAATCAGTAGAGAGTTTTGAGCGGGAATATGCAGACTTTTCAGAAACCAAATACTGTACAGGCGTTGCCAACGGCTTAGATGCTCTGATTCTTTCTCTGAAAGCCTTGGAAGTTGGACAGGGAGATGAAGTTCTTGTACCTTCTAACACGTATATTGCCTCATGGTTGGCTGTTTCTTATGTGGGTGCAATTCCAATTCCTGTTGAACCCCGATTGGATACCTGTAACATCAACCCCGATTTAATAGAAGAAAAAATTACTTCTAAAACTAAAGTTATTATGCCTGTGAACCTGTATGGTCAGGCAGCAGAATTGGAGGCGATATGCGCTGTTGCCCAAAAGTACGGCTTATTTGTTTTGGAAGATAATGCACAAGCGCAAGGAGCAAGCTATAAAGGTAAACTTTGCGGAGCGTGGGGAGATATAAATGCAACAAGTTTCTATCCCGGAAAGAATTTAGGTGCTTTGGGTGATGGAGGAGCCGTTACAACCAATACTGAAGCGTTGGATAGAAAAATCAGGGTATTGCGAAACTACGGTTCACAGAAGAAGTATTACAACGAAATCAAGGGAGTTAATTCCAGACTTGATGAGTTGCAGGCTGCGTTTTTGAGTGAAAAATTAAAGTTTTTGCAACAGGATAATACAGAGCGCAACAAATTGGCGGATATTTATAACCAAGAGTTAGCAACAGTTGGTGATTTGGTTTTGCCTCAATTGGCAGAAGGTGCGACCTCTGTATATCATATTTATCAAATAAGAACCAAACAAAGAAACGAGTTACAGAATTACCTGACACAGCAGGGAATAGGAACTGTTATCCACTACCCTGTTCCCCCTCATTTACAACAAGCCTATCAGGAGTTAGGATATAGGAAAGGAGATTTCCCGATAGCTGAGGAAATAGCGGAAACCTGTCTTAGCATTCCTTTATTTCCGGGATTATTGGAAGATGAGCAAGCATATATTGTACAAACAATAAAGAAGTTTTTTCGGTGAACCAATCTTTGCCTTTAGTTTCTTTCATTGCTGCTTGCTATAATCATGAGGGGTATGTCATTGAAACCTTAGAATCCATAATTCAGCAGGAAACCAAGGTTCCTTTTGAGATTATAATAACAGATGATTTTTCCAAGGATAACTCTGTTGATATCATTAATCAGTGGATAAAAGAGAATGAACATAAGGTTAGGATAACCATATTGTTTAATGAACAGAATTTAGGACTCTGCAAAACCCTTAATAAAGCTGTTTCCTTAGCAAGCGGGCAGTGGATAAAACCCATCTCGTGCGATGATATTTTAGAAAAAAACTATCTGAAAACTATCTGGGAATATGTTCAAAATCATGCAACCGTATCCTTGGTATGTACAGATATGTCCCATATTGATTCGGCAGGGAAACATATCAGAAATTCAAACTGGGAATATAACTGCACAGATATAAACCATTCTGTGGTTAATGATTTTAAGCACTTATTGAATGCTCAGTTTTTAAATGCTCCCACACTTTTCTATAAAAAAGAGGTTTGGGAGAAAACAGGAGGGTATGATGAGAGCCTGATATTTGAAGACTGGGATTTTTTATTAAGGGCTAAGAAGTCCTTTGAATTTGGGTTTATTAAGAAATCGTTGGTTCGGTACAGAATGCATGAGAAAAATATGCATCTGAATTTTGAAACGGATACAAGATATGTGCAGGACTCAATATCAGTTCTTAAAAAACATATTGCAGAAGAAGAAAACAAACAAATCATTAGGGAAAAAGTAGCAGAAGAAATCACAAAACTCCTCTTGATAAATGAGGAGGAGGGAATTAAAATATGGGAAGCGGAATATGAGTGGATGAGAATGGGAAAGGGAGGAAATCAGCCTCTTGTTTCGGTTTTAATGTGTGCGTATAATGCAGAAAAGTATATACAGAATGCTCTGAAATCAGTTTTGCTTCAAACATACCCGGCTATAGAAATTGTTGTTGTAAATGATGGTTCAGCAGACAGAACAGAAGCAAAAATACAGGAGTTAATAAAAGAACATTCCAATATTAAACTCATAAACCAAGAAAATAAAGGAATTGCTTCTGCGGCAAACAGGGGGCTGGGAGAATGTGTTGGAAAATATATTGCCAGAATGGATGCTGATGATATTTGTGTTCCAAACAGAATAGAAAAGGAAGTATTGTTTTTGGAAGAGAACTCTTCCTTTGCGGCTGTTTCTTCTTGGTTGACCTGTTTTTATCCCGACAGGTCTTTGCCTAAGACTTTCAAATTCAAGCAAAAGTCCGAAGACCTCAAGGCTATTTTACTGTTTGACAACCCGGTACCTCATGCTCCGGCTCTTCTTAAGGCAGATGTTTTGAAAGCAATAAAGTATGATACGGACTTTCAGGTTGCAGAAGATTATAACATGTGGTTTTCGCTTCTCAAACAGGGATATAGAGTGCATATTTTGCAGGTACCACTTTACTTGTATCGGATACATGGTGCAAACATCACTCAGAAAAAGATTAAACATGCTGAAAGAGTAAGATTAAAAGGTTTGAAAGAAATTGGGATAATTCCTACTCAGGAAGAGATGGTTTTACATGAGAAATTTGCAGTACCCTCAAATGATACGATAGAAAAGAAAGAGCTTTTTTTATTGCATAACTGGTTTTGTAAAATATTATATGGCAATGAAAGCCACTTATTTTTTCCTGAAGCAGAATTAAGAAAGCAACTGGAGCAGAGGTGGATGCACTGGTATTATCAAAACAGAAAATATCATGGAATATCTTCTCTTTTAAGGTTTTTTAATTCACCTTTTCACCGCCAAGGAAGGTATCAATTAGTAAAGGATGCTATTAAAGGAACACTTCTGTATGTCTAATAAACTTCCCATATCTGCGCTTGTTGCCTCTTACAATGAAGGACATTTGTTGGAAGATTGTCTTAAATCCATACAGTTTTGTGATGAGATATATTTTGTCAATTTGGGTTCTAAGGATAATTCTGTTGAGATAGCGAAGAAGTATGCAACAACTGTTGAGGAATTTAAAAAAGTCCCACGTATAGAAGATGTGCACCCGCTTTTTATTCCTAAACTAAAATACGATTGGTTCATACTTATAGACCCTGATGAGCGGATTATGCCTGCATTGGCAGAGGATATTAAAAATACACTTGAAACAGCACCTCCCGAGTTGGCAGTTATCAGAGTGCCTATGTTTAACTATTTTAAAGGGAAAAAGCTTAAAGGAACTGTTTATGGTGGAGTTGTGTATGCCCGTTTGCTGTATAAAAAGCAGGGGGTTACCATAGATGATGAAGTTCATGCGGGGATTAAAGTGAAGGAAGGGTATTTGCGAAAAAAAATCCGTTTTACAGGAGAAAACTACGACAAGCATTTTTGGTGCAACAGTTGGAAGCAGCTATTTGACAAGCACAAACGCTATTTGCAGGGCGAGGGGAAAGCCCAATATAATGCAGGCAAGAGATATTCTCTGAACAAGCAATGGCACGACAGCATTATCCGTTTTTACTATTCCTTTAAAACCAAGGAAGGATATAAAGATGGGCTTACAGGCTTTTTGCTCAGCCTTATGGCTGCCCGATATGAGTTTTTGAGTTGGAGGAGTTTGAGAAGATATGAAAAGGAAATAAACAGCTAACTAATCCCCCATGTGTGGCATTTCCGGCATATATCACTTTAATTCTGAACCTGTCAGTGAAAACAAGCTAAAAGCTTTCACGGATTCTATGCTGCATCGTGGTCCTGACGGTGCGGGGTATGAGTGGTTTGATGACAATACATTAGGCTTGGGGCAACGCAGACTGGCAATCCTTGATTTGTCAGAGTCTGGAAAGCAGCCCATGTCTTACGCTGACGACAGGTATTGGATAACTTATAACGGAGAAATTTTTAATTTCCCTGAAATCCGCAGGGAGTTGGAGCAGAAAGGACACAAGTTCCGTTCTGAAACAGATACCGAAGTAATACTTGCTGCTTATGCTGAATGGGGCAAGAGTTGCCTGCATAAATTCAACGGAATGTGGGCTTTTGCTATATGGGACACGCAGGAAAGAGAGCTTTTTCTGGCACGCGACAGATTTGGGATAAAGCCTCTTTACTACCTGCACCAGCCCGACAAGCAATTTGCTTTTGCTTCTGAAACAAGGGCTTTTAAGTTTTTGGAAGATTTTAAACGGGAATTTGATGAAAGCCTGTTACAACTGAATTTGCAGGATGCCTACGCTTTGGAAGGCTTGGGTTATACGCCCTTTAAAAACATTTTACAACTGTTGCCGGCACACTATCTGGTGGTGAAAAAAGGACAGCCTTTGCAGCAAAAAAGATGGTGGCACATAGATGAGCATTTGCAGGAAGAAATTCCCAAAACGCTTGAAAAGCAGGCAGCCAAATTTTATGAATTATTAAGAGATGCTTGCCGTATTCGCTTGGTAAGCGATGTGCCTGTTGCCACTGCTCTGAGCGGAGGCTTGGATTCAAGTTCGGTGTATAGCCTTGTGTCTGACATATTACAAAAAGAAAGCTTGGGACGTGTAAACAAAGATTCTCAAAGGGCATTTACAGCTATTTTCCCTGGTTTGCCACAAAATGAACACGAATATGCACTGAAAGCAGCCTCCTTTTGCGGAGGAAAGATTGAAACCATTGAAACAGATATTGACTCGCTTCCGTCAAAAATACAACAGGAAACGGAATTGGCGGATTTTATAAGCACTTCCCCTATTACTTCCATATCTGCGGTGTATGCAGGTATGAAAAGAAGCGGTATCACGGTTTCTATGGACGGGCACGGAGTGGACGAAATGCTCTATGGATACAGGGATATGGTATATGCGATTTACAACCATGCTCTGTGGCAGGGAAGCGTTCAGCAAACGCAGGACTACTCCCAAGTGTTGCAAAATATGTATCACCCCGAAATGCAGTTTGCTCAACAGCAAAAGTTTGCCCAAGCCCTGACAGATAAAAAAGCAAGAGAAAGCACGCTAAAATTTAGACTGAAAAACACTTTGGGTATAAAACCCAAAGACGAAGGATTTTTTCCTGCTGACTTGCCAAGCCTTAGTGATAAGCCCTATGATTTTTCCGGAAAATCATTGCCTGAACGAATGCTCTATTATGAGTTTTTTCAGCACACACTGCCTGCCTTGCTTCGCAACTTTGACCGTGCGGGTATGATGAACAGTGTAGAAATCCGTATGCCTTTTATGGACTGGCGGTTGGTAAGCTATGTTTTTTCACTTCCTGTGGGTAGCAAAATAGGACAGGGCTTTACCAAGCTCATTGTACGTGAAGCCATGAAAAACCGAATGGACGAAACCGTTCGCACACGTACTTTCAAAGTGGGAATCGGTAGTCCTGTGGAGCATTGGTTTAATGGTTCATTGAAGGAGTGGGTGTTGGATAGTGTGAAAGAAAAACAACAACGAGAGGAGTTATTCAAAGCATACAAATCAGGAGGGTTGAACACGGCTCAAGTAAGAGATGCTTGGTTGGGAATAAATATGGAAATGATAAATTAATTTCTCTGTCATGGTGAGTAGTCCCGAAGGGCGTATCGAACCATGACACCTTGTTTGAATTATCGCCCTTCGATACGATTTTGCCAAAGCGCAAAATCACTCAGGACGACAAACGCTCCTGTCATGGTGAGTGATTCCGCCCTAAGCGGAACGTATCGAACCATGACGAGGGAACACGCCCTTCATCTTTTGCCGCCCTTCGATACGATTTTGCCAAAGCGCAAAATCACTCAGGACGACAAACGCTCCTGTCATGGTGAGTGTTCCGCCCTTCACCTTTTGTCGCCCTTCGATACGCTCGAACAAGTTCTCGCACTCAGTGTGACAAAAGGAGTTGGAGTTTTAAAAGATATCCGTAACATGTCATGGTGAGTAGTCCCAAAGGGCGTATCGAACCATGACACCTTGTTTGAATTGTCGCCCTTCGATACGATTTTGCCAAAGCGCAAAATCACTCAGGACGACAATTTTATACGCTTGTCATGGTGAGTGTTCCGCCCTAAGCGGAACGTATCGAACCATGATGAGGGAACACGGCTCCTCATCTTTTGTCGCCCTTCGATACGCTCGAACAAGTTTTCGCACTCAGTATGACAAAAGGAGTTGGAGTTTTGAAAGATATCCGTAACATGTCATGGTGAGTGATTCCAAAGGGCGTATCGAACCATGACACCTCATTTGAATTATCGCCCTTCGATACGATTTTGCCAAAGCGCAAAATCACTCAGGACGACAAACGCTCCTGTCATGGTGAGTG